>CAZQEF010000102.1:0-6273 GCA_964592325.1 uncultured Treponema sp.
GGTTCAAAGCTCCTTCTTGAAAGGATTACCCAGGAACTGGACTCACACAGGAGCAGGCATGAAACAGACAGTACAACGGATCAAGATTGACGGACGGGAAATAATTCTCGTTGGAACCGCGCACATATCAGCTGAAAGCGTAAACGAAGTTGCACAGGTGATCAGGGATGAAAACCCTGATCATGTCTGTGTTGAACTTGACGAGGGCCGTCTCCAGGCACTGAAAAATGAAAAGGGCTGGCAGGAACTGAACATATCAAAAGTTCTCCGCGAAGGACGCGGTTTTCTCCTCCTTGCGAATCTCGTTCTTTCCTCATTCCAGAAGAAGATGGGGGCCGATACCGGAACCAAGCCCGGAGCAGAAATGCGTATGGCTCTTGATGTCGCAGAAGAACAAAACATCGGTACAACCATGGCCGACCGGCCGATCCAGGTTACCCTCCAACGGGCATGGGCGGCAAACGGCCTGTGGGGAAAAGCAAAACTCCTCGCAGCCCTCGTTTCGAGTGCATTCTCAAAAGAAGAACTGTCCAGCGAAGACGTGGAAAACATGAAAGAACAGGGCGCCATGGATGCCATGATGGACGAACTTGCAAACTACATGCCCAAGGTAAAGGCTGTTCTCATCGATGAACGGGATCGCTATCTTGCCACAAAAATATTCACTGCGCCGGGAAAGAAAATTGTTGCCGTTCTCGGAGCAGGGCACCTGCCCGGAACCGCGCGGACACTCGCTGCCCTTTCAGAAAGAAAAATTGATACCGGACTTGAAGATATTTCCTCAGTCCCTCCAAAAGGCATCGGAGCAAGAATTGCCGGCTGGCTTTTCCCGGCAGCGCTCGCAGCACTTTTCGTAGCGGGGTTTTTTACCGGAGGCGCAGTTACGTCACTGGACATGCTCATCCGCTGGCTCCTGTGGAATGGTTCTCTTGCCGCTCTGGGCACCATTATCGCCCTTGGCCATCCCCTTGCCGTAATCGCCGCTTTTGTGGGAGCACCCTTTGCGACCATCAACCCGTTTATTGGCGTTGGCATGTTTTCGGGCCTCGTGCAGGCATGGGCACGAAAACCCCGGGTAAAGGACATGGAAAACCTCAACACGGATGTTGCCTCGGTCCGCGGATTTTACCGGAACCGGATCGCACATGTTCTGCTGTTGTTCTTTCTTTCAAGCCTTGGCGGCGCCATCGGAAACTTTATCGCGGTGCCGGCGCTGGTTGGAAGCCTCGTCCGGTAAAGATCAGATCACCCTTTCCCCTGTTTTCCGAAGACACGGGATACCAGCGTCCGGATATCGGCAACCGCTTCCGCACCTTCATCCGCGGCAGGAGCAAGAATACGCGAGAACCCGAGCATTCTGGCGGCTTTGACCCGGGGTTTGAGCCGGCCGACCGGGCGAATTTCACCCGCGAGGCTCAGTTCTCCAATCAGCGCCGTATAAGGCGGTGACGGTATATCCGTTCTGGCTGAATACAGCGCCGTCGCAAGCGCGGCATCTATGGCGCTTTCGGACAAACGCACGCCACCGGCAACATTCACATAGATATCCTGATCAGAAAAGCGCAACCCTGCCCGCTTCTCGAGCACCGCCGCAACCCTGCTTACTCTCGATGAATCTATCATTCCCGAAAACACACGGGTTACCGCGCTTTTTGCCGGTACGGTAAGCGCCTGAATCTCCACGAGAAAAACCCTGCTTCCTTCAAAGACCGGCACCACGGCAACCCCCGGAGGCAGTTCTCCCGTTCTGGTAACAATGAACAGGCTTGCAGGGTCCCTGACCGGAACCAGGCCTTCCGCCGTCATCTGGAAAATTCCAAGCTCATCCACTGACCCGAACCGGTTTTTACGGGCCCGGAGAAAACGTATGTCCTCTTCATTCCGTTCAAAGGAAAGAACGGTGTCCACCAGATGTTCAAGTGCCTTGGGTCCGGCAATGGTACCATCCTTGGTCACATGTGCAACGAGAAAGAGCACTGCATCACGCTCCTTCACCCAGCTCACCAGTTCCTGCGCGCACAGTTTGAGCTGGTTTACCGTTCCCGGGACCACACCGGCGGCAGGGGAAAAAACCGTCTGAATGGAATCAATGATGACAAATACAGGATTCACCTCGTCCAGGGTTCGGGTAATATCTTCCAGAAGACCCGTACAAAGCACTTCAATCCGGTCAGACGCCAGTCCCAGACGGTCTGCACGTGAGCGTATCTGGGCCGCTGATTCTTCCCCTGAAACATACAGGACGCGCCCGTTCGTACGGGCTGCTTCCGCTGCCTGAAGCAGCAGCGTTGATTTACCGATACCGGGCTCTCCGCCAATAAGCACGGCGCTGCGTTTCATGGCACCGCTTCCAAGAACCCGGTCAAATTCCGGGATACCAAGAACAAAACGGCTGCTGTCACGTGATTCAACAGAGGAAAGCGGCAGAGACCGGCTGCCGGATTTCCCGGAACCGGGAACACCCATGGGTAGTGCGGTCGTCAGGGAAGTAACTGTTTCTTCAAGAGTGTTCCATGCCCCGCAGTCCGGACAACGACCCAGCCACCGGGGCTGACTGTAACCGCATCGGGAACACTGAAATACTGTTTCATTGCTTTTCTTTTTTGCGCACATGCAGTCATACTATCAGAAAAAATACGTTTTTTGCCCGAAAACCGTTAAATTTTCGCTCTCCATAGAGTATTCTTTATGCATGAGCGTAATTTTTCGGCCCAAATGCATCAGCATACTGTTACTCCTGTTCCTGTTTATCATTACTCCGCTCTGGACCGATCCGGTCTACCGAATTACCGCGGAAACATATGAAATAAACGGCAGAACCCGGCAAAAAACATTGGAACGCGTACTCGGAAGCGCCCTGAACAACGAATACACCTCAATTGGCGATGTTAACGCGTTTGTCGCGAAACGGAAAAAACAACTGGACAACATGAGACTGTTCGAGGAAGCAGAAGTTAAGCCCATCTTTGGCGTTGAAGAGAACGGGATTGTACCGGTTACAATAGAAACGAGCATTACGGACGGAACCGCCTTCCTCCCCCTGCCCCTCGTGTTTTACAACAGCAACGAGGGCTTTATCGCCGGTATTATTGCAAACGCACCGAACATATGGGGAACACTGGAGAATGTAACAGCGGTAGGAATGTACTCCGCGCCTCCCGATGAAGAAGACCGGCTTCAGTGGAGCAATCCGAATTTCATGGTGCTCCTTAACTGGTCAGGAATAAGAATACAGCCGGTCATTCTCAGCGTGACGGCAATGGCCATGAAAGCAAACGAGAAGGTTGAAGACCTCGGGGTACTGAAAAACAGTTACTCGGCCCTGTCCTTCACCGGAACGCTCTCAGGAGAAATACCGCTTACGGATACGCTGTCTTCCAGAGCCAGTATTCGGTACAGCCGCAGCCCCGATCACTCTGTAAACTATACAAATGACCCTTCGCTGCTGGCCTGGGGACCGATTGATTCTTCCGTGAGAGTACAAACAGGTCTCATCATTAAAGCCTTTCACTGGGAGGAGAATTTTCGAAGCGGATGGACAGCGAAAATGTGCGGAGGCTATGAATGGATCAATCCATCGCTGTCGCCGATACATTCCTCCATTGTCGGAGAAGCGGAACTCGCCGCGTTCTTCCCCGTATCGCGGCGTTTAAATCCGCAGTTCCGTCTGTACGGTTTCGGAAGAACAGGCAAGGCACAGCTTGAAGCAGGGGACAATATCCGGGGAATCAGAAATGGAGAGCTCCGGGGAAACGCGGGAGTATATTTGAACGCGGGGGTACAGATCCTTGTTGCCGCATTCGACTCCATGGAAATTCATCTGCTTCCCTTTGCTGACGCGGTGTATCTGTACACCAGGGGAGCCGAAACCCGGAAACATGATACGGGAATTGCCGCAGGAGGCGAGCTTCTGGTGTTTTTAAAGACACTCAAAAGCCTGCCCATCAAACTGGGCTTTGCCTATGACCTCAGACCCAGAAGTAAAAACGGAAGCGGTAAATTCCACGAGATTGATTTTTCGTTCAGGCTTACTTACTGATTGAAGATAAAATCTTCTCAAAATACGTGCGGTATTTCAGATACGCGTCTTCACCCACGGTAAGGCTTGCGACAAGCACCGTGCGCTTGTCGGCTGAAGGAATACATACCTTGAAATCACGGTTGTAGAGGCCGGTATCCGCATCAAAAAAAACATTCTCCACGCGAAAGAGCGCCCCGCTTCCCGATACGGCAGATTTGCCGGGATCAGCCCAGACATTTCCGGTGGAACGGGAAAAAAAGCGCATCAGTTGCAGGGGAAGATCCTGCGAAAGAATCCCGGCAGCGTCCGTATCCAGGGTATCAATCACAAGCATGGCGGTATCGTTCAAAAAGAACGTATTCTCTGCTACAGCCGCCCATTGTTCGTCAAGCATGAGGGTTATGCCGTCAACAATAAATTCTTTCTCTCCTGGTTTCTTCCCGAGGGAAACCTTTTTACTTTTTGCTCCGGCGGCACTCTCTTTAAACCCGAAAAAATCCGCCTCTTCGCCAGAACGGCTCATCCCCGCACGTTCAAGCGACAGAAGCAGCTTCCCGTCCACCGCTTCGATGGAATGGAGCGCGAAAACCGGGATCTCGGCCGCGTGAACAAGGCGAACATCACCGCCAAACATATGCGACGAAGCTTCGGAAACAATGCGCGGTGGAAGAAGCGGGGAGCGGGAAGAAGACGCTTCGGGCACTCCCTTCCTGCATGCTGCCACCTTCCACTTGTACATGTCCTCAACAAGCCGCATCAGGTAATTTATCGCGGGAACATCGGCATTCGAGTTCTTCGAAACCATTTTCTGACCGGTCAATATGAACGCGTCTTCTGTTGGTTCGCCCCTGAAAAGAATGGCAACGCGGGTTCCCGTAGACGGGGTAACCAGCAGCCCCGCATACGTGGAATCATCATAGCGCAGAAAACCGGTCCAGGTGGGAGCCTTCCAGGTGTGGTCCCGGTAAAACACAAATTCACCGGGGGCCGGTTCGGGAAATGCAACGGGCTCGGCAACGAGCTGCATATACGCGCACAGGAGCATCAGTGTGAAGGCGGATATCTTCTTCATGAGGCTGCTCCTGCATCCCCGGAGAGGGCCCCGCGGACGATCCCGGCAACCTCTACGGCGGCTTTATCCACCGGTACGAGTGCGGCGTCCTTTTCCCGGCGCAGTTTCACCTCGACATTGGGCAGATTCTTGTCTCCCACCACAATGCGGACCGGAACGCCAATGAGGTCCATATCCTTGAATTTGACACCCGGGCGTTCGCTCCGGTCATCCAGAAGCACCTCGATACCCGAACTTGCGAGCTCGCCGTAGAGACGGTCCGCAGCCTCCTTCATGGCTCCCTCGTACTTGATGGGAACAATGACGACATGGAAGGGAGCAACGCCCATCGGCCAGATGATGCCATCATCGTCATGGTGTTCTTCGATGATGGAGGCAAGCGTGCGGTCCACACCGATACCGTAACAGCCCATGGTGGGATGCTGCTGTTTGCCGTTCTCGTCGAGATAGAGCATGTTCATGCTTTTGGTGTATTTGTAGCCGAGCTTGAAGATGTGTCCCAGCTCGTTTCCCTTCTTGCTGTAGAATTCCGCCCGGCACGTCGGACACCTGTCGCCGGCTACCACGGTACGGACATCGGCGGTGACCCAGGGTGTAAAGTCGCGACCCGGTTCTACATGCTCATAGTGAAGATCTGCGGCAAGCGCACCGGTAACCGCGTCATGCATGTCGGAAACCGTCAGGTCGGCGAGTACCGGGAGCCTGTCGAGTCCGACAGGACCGGCAAATCCGACCGGAGCGCCGGTGAGCCGTTCAACATCATGATCTGATGCGAGTTCAACCTCGCTCGCCTTGAGATTGGCGGCAAGTTTTACTTCGTTTACGTCAAGATCGCCCCGGATGCATACGGCAAAAAACGCTTCGGGATAATAAGCGGCGGCGTTGCCGGGAACAATACGCTCAAGGGATGCATAACCCGGCGCGCCGGAAAGGTCAAGTTCGCAGTTGATTGCCCGATAGATCAGGGTTTTGATGAAGCGCTTCGGCGTTGTCTTGAGAAAATCGCAGAGTTCGTCTATGGTGCGGACATCGGGGGTTTGTATCGGGGCTACCGCTTCGGTTGCCGGTTTGCTTCCCGACCCTTCTGTTACCGGATCGGGTGCGCAGGCGGCCTTTTCGTCATTAGCCGCGTAGCCGCACGAGGGACAGAGGATGAGGTTGTTGTCGCCAACCTCGCTTT
>CAZQEF010000103.1:0-6225 GCA_964592325.1 uncultured Treponema sp.
CATCACGCCCGCTCTCCTGGAGCAGTCGGTCCCTCCAGCACCGTATGAGCACTTCCTGGACGGCAGAGGGAATTTCCGCGTCGAGAATCTCCTGTTCGCTGCGTATATGCGCTTTGAATACCCACAGTTCTTCATCACCTACCCGGTCCATTATTTTCTGGAGCAGTCCATGCGTTCCCAGATAGTCAAAGTTGTTCACTTCCTCGACCATCCGGGTTGGAACGTGCGGTTCGGTGATCCAGCGGATCCTTTCATCGGAGAAGCCCCTGGAATACAGTTCTTCCCGTGTTATTGGCTCATGGGGAACCGTCCATCCGAGAACTCCGGATCCGTTGCCCTGCGGTATGGCCCAGATGCGGAAAAAACCGAGAATATGATCGATCCGGTATGCGTTGTAGTAGCGGTCACACGTAGTGATGCGCTCCTTCCACCATGAATAGCCGGCTTCCGCGAGGTTTTCCCAATTATAGATTGGAAAGCCCCAGTTCTGGCCATACGGATTCATGTCGTCCGGGGGGTTGCCGGCCCGGAGGTCTTCACGGAAAAATTCCGGATTTGCCCATGTGTCGCAGGAATCTTCATTCATCAGTATGGGAATATCGCCTTTGAGTGCGATGCCGATCTTCTGACAATAGGTACAGGCCCTGCTGAATTGCTCGTCGAGGCGCATCTGAAGCCAGGCATAGAAGAGATGTTCGCTTTTCCGCAGGGGACTTTCCCACCGTTTGAGGATTTCTGCGTGTGTCGGTGTCTGATGGGAATGCCATTGCTTCCAGGATGCGTCTGCATTACGGTTTTTGAGATTCATGAATACGGCATATGTAATAATCCATTTGTGTCCGGCAATCCATTTTTCAAGAGCAGGATCTTTTTTTATTGATTCCTCGGAGGATTCATACATACGGCGCAGCAGGTCAAGTTTTGCATCGCGTATGGCACGGTATTGAAACCGTTTCCCCGAATCAAACTGCGCCTTGAGTGTTCGTATTTCAGCTGAAAATGGTTCCGACTCCGGAAATGCGTCGAGGCTTGCGTATATGGGGTGGAGCGCAAACGCGGATAACGCGCTGTAGGGGGAGCTTTCCGTACCGGTATCATTTACCGGCAGAAGCTGGATGAGATCCAGTCCTGCTTTTTTACAAAGATCTGCCAACGGTTCAAGGTCACGGAATTCACCTGCTCCGCAGCTCTGTGCGGATCTGAGCGCGCCGACAGAAACGGCTATACCGGTGACCGGATGATCAAATTGCGGGAATTGCATGCTTCCTCCATCTTCCCTTTACAGTATAGGACAGAAGAGTCAAAAAAGGAAGTCAGACAATCAGTTGTCGCCTTGTCGCGTCACGAAACCCTGTTTCCAGTGCCACACGGGTCGGGCCAATGCGGAAGAAAACGGCTGGATACGGGCAAAATCTGGCAGCCATGACGAATCTTCCACGAGTTCCTGGAAGAATCCGTCATCAATTCCAAATTTCGTAAGCAAATCCGGTAGTGTTTGATACTCCGTCCCGGTAATATACCGTTTCGCCGGCTGATCCGCTTCGGCAGCGCCCGTCGCTACCGGAGTGTACTGCGTCATGAGGGAAAGGATGGCCCGGCCGCGGAGATTATCCGAAAACCAGGCAAGCACCGAGGCAGTATCCGCGAGTTGCTCCGGCAGAACAAGATGCCGGACTATCATTGCCGGCTGGAAGGAGCTTCCGGCCGCTTTTTCGGCCATATGGCACAGGGCTTTCCTGGCTGTTTCCGGATAATCCGGGGCATTAAAAAAACGCCCCGAGAGTGCCGGATTCAATGTTTTGAGGTCCGGAAGCCAGCGGTCAACAAGACCATCCAGAAGGCGGAGGGCCTCAACCGACTCGTACCCGGATGAGTTCCAGAGTATCGGCAGCGAAAATCCCCCGCTTCTTGCCTTCCGGAGAAAAGATGCCAGCGCGGGAATTGCATGACTGCCCGTAACTATATTAATGTTCTCTGCCCCGGCGTTCGCGAGCGCTTCACATATGCCGGAGAAGGTCTCATACGATACCACCGCGCCCATGGATTTGCGCGAGATCTGAAAATTCTGGCAAAAGGAACAGCCGAGATTACATCCGGTGACAAATATGGTTCCTGATCCGCCGGTTCCGGTTATGGGAGGTTCTTCGCCGAAATGAAGGCCTGCCCAGGCTATCCGCAGTTCAGCGGTTTCACCGCAAAAACCGGTCTCCCCTGCATTGCGGTTAATCCCGCAGGAACGCGGGCACAGTATACAATTCCCGTATGCTTCTTCCATGATTGAAAATGAGTATATCAGGCGGGTTTAAAATAAAAAAGCCGGTCTCACACCGGCTTATACAGGCCTTTCCCACCCTGAGGTGTCCCACCATGGCATTGGCCCGGAATTTTACCCTGTTCCACGCAGGGAACAGGTGAATCAGTCACTCAGTTGTGCCGGTCTTTCTCCGGCCGGATACGTAAGGCGGATTACTCATACACACCTCCTGATATTACAGCGAGTGTTGAACGAACGTCCTGTTCGTTCACCCCGAAACAGTCTTCATACCTTTCAGTACAAATATCGTACTGTTCCGGCAATAAGTCAACGGGGAACAATCTGATTTATCGGGAAACTGCCGCTCTTATGCGCCGTGGCGCGATACGATGACGGACATGATGTTTGTCAGCGTATCCATGTCCATGGTTTCCGCTTCCGCGGACACAATTTCCCTGATTTCATCCCAGTCAGTGTCGGCAAACGTATGGCTGTCGTCGAAGCCTCCGTCAAGAAGGGCCATGAGGGCGCCGAGACGGTCAACCGCAGTTACGCGTTCTTCTTCAGAATCAAGAAAACGGCCGTACCGTTCACTCCAGAAAGTCAGCAGGTTTTCTGCGAGTACCCCGTGTGATCTGTTCCATGAAAGAAAATTCCGTTCGAGATCTCCCGCAAGGGTTTTCCAGTTTCCGTCTCGGGAATGAAGCCCGACGGCTTTTTGCATATCAGAGTAAAATTTGTCCAAGTTTGTCATATTGTTTAATATACTGAAAAACCTTGACTTTTCCTATGAAGGAACGTAAACTAACCATATGAATCTGAAGACAGTTTTGACGACTGATACAGTCAATTTGCACCTTAAAGGTACAACAAAAGAAGCTATAATTGACGAGCTGCTCGACATTCTCGTGAGTGCCGGCAAGGTAAAAGACAAGGATGCTGCCAGAGCCTGTGTCCTTGACCGTGAACGCAAGATGTCTACCGGTATGAAACACGGCATCGCCATTCCGCACGGAAAGACTGATTCTGTCGATGATCTCGTTGCCTGTATGGGTATTTCGGATGCTCCTGTGGATTTTGACTCTCTTGATCAGGAACCATGCCGAATTTTTATCATGACCCTTTCTCCAGTTGACAAGACCGGTCCGCACCTGCAGTTCCTTGCAGAGGTAAGCCTTCTGTTCAAGAGCGCGGAAAAGCGCCAGGAGATTCTCAAGGCTACCGAAAAGGCCGAGGTGATACGGATTTTGACCGAGTAGGAGACGTTCGAGGTATTCCTGCATTTTTATGTACAGACACAAAAGGACCCGACGGGGTCCTTTTTTTGTTCTCTACGGAGGTTCCTGTGAAAGTTGAGCAGCGTTTTTTTATTGATGGCATCCATATCCGCGATCGAGAGGGCCGGTCAGTACTGTTCCGGGGCTGCAATCTCGGCGGAGACAGTAAAGTTCCCGTTTTTCCGTCCGGGCAAACGCTTGATTCGCACGTTTCGTTTGTCGGTCGTCCGTTTCCCCTTGAACAGGCCGACTCCCACTTTGCCCGTCTGGCCGGCTGGGGCTTCAATATCATACGGTTTATTGTTACCTGGGAGGCGGTTGAGCATGAGGGGCCCGGAATTTACGATGAAGATTATCTGGCATATCTGCGGGAAATTCTCAAGAAAGCCGAAGCGTACGGTTTATCTGTCATCATTGACCCGCATCAGGATGTGTGGAGCCGCTGGACCGGGGGTGACGGGGCGCCCCGCTGGACGCTTGAAGCGATCGGGATTGATCCGGATAAAATTGATGTAACCGGTGCAGCGATAACCAGCCAGGGCCAGGGAGATGCGTATCGGCCCATGAGCTGGGGGCTGAATAATCTGAGATACGGTGCCGCAACCATGTATACGCTCTTTTTTGCCGGAAATACTTTTGCCCCGGGGCTTTATATTGAAGGAGTTTCTGCCCAGGACTGGCTTCAGGATCACTTTATCGATGCAATGAAACATACCGCCCGGCGTATCAAGGACTGTGATGCCGTTATCGGGTTCGGTACTTTCAACGAACCGCAGCCCGGCTTTATCGGCCTTGCAGATATTCGGGGTCATGCACGCATTACGGCTCCTTCCGGGGTAGCCCCTTCTGCTTTTGATGCCATTGCTTCGGCTTCCGGTTTTTCCCGAAAGGTCGGCCGTTTTTCTCTTTTCGGCAATATTCCTGCCCCCGGTTCCGAGGTGATGAATACGGCCGGTGAAGCATTGTTCCGTCCTGATTGTGCCTGTCCCTGGAAGACTGCGGGTGTCTGGGATATCCGCGACGGAGTTCCCGTTATAGTCAAGGGAGATTATTTTTCCAGATTTCCGGCAGGATCCGGAAATGAAGGCGCCCCGGTTTCCTTTTCCGAGCATTTTCTCAAACCCTTTCAGAAGCGCTTTATGCAGGCTCTCATGAAAAAACACAAACACTACCTCTTTTTCATGGAGGGGGTTCCGATGGGAGAACGGCCTTCCTGGAAACAAAACGACCGGGAAACACCGGAGGGGAAGACGCTTCCGGTGGTGGAGGCTTTTCACTGGTATGAAGGGATGACGCTGCTTGCAAAGAAATGGCGGCGGTGGATCTGCGCCGATTCGGAAACCGGCACGCCGGTTATCGGACCGTCCGCAGTGAGAAAAAGCATCCGGAATCAGCTTGACCGGCTTGCGTCACGTCCCCGTTCCGAGGATGTTCCCGCGTTTCTCGGGGAATTCGGCGTTCCGTTTGATCTTGATAATCGTACATCATTTTCGTCGGGTGTGTACGAGAAACAGGAAGAAGCGCTCGGTCTTTTTCATGACGGTATTGATGCGGCATTATTGCATTCAACGATATGGAATTATTCCGCATCAAATACCCATGAAAGTGGCGATTCCTGGAACACCGAGGATCTTTCCATATATTGCAGCACTACCGGTGAAGGACGGGCCGTTCGCGGGTTCAGCAGGCCCTATGCCCCTGTGATATCGGGAACACCGGGGAAAATGCGGTTTGACACGAAAACGGCAATCTTTGAACTGGAATGGGATGCTGTTCCCGGAGAAACAGAAATTTTCCTGCCTGAGCATTGGTATCCGACGGGGTGGGATGTGGACGAGATCTCATCCGGTCTCAGCGTTCATGAAAGCGGCAATGACCGGAGAACAGTTCTGGAATGCATGGATGCCGGCCCTGCCCGGATCCGGATTCGCCCGCGGGCATAAGCTTATTGCGCCGGACGAACAGATCCATCACTTTCTATGATGTACCGGGATGCCACCTGGTGTGCGAACAGCCGTTCCAGCTCCTGGCGGTAGTTCAGAATACGTGATGCATAATCCAGTGTCTGTTTGGGTGTGTTGTTGTTCCGTACTTTGGTTGTGCCTGCGTTGTACATGGCGAGTGCTGTTACTTCGTGTCCGGACAGATCCAGACAGTAGCTCAAATGTGAAAGCCCGTAGCGTGCGTTGATGTGCGGATCAAAAAAGTCTTTTTCCGTCAGTTTTGGAAAGGCGCGGTTATTCAGCTGAAACAGGCCGCGGTCAATTGACGAGGGATTCTTGTTCACTGCGCGAACCTGATATCGGCTTTCCTGCCATGCAAGCGCGAACGCAAGCGCCGGCGGGATATTGTTCTTGCTGGCGTTGTCGAGAATGATCATGCTTACCTGATCGTTGCTGGTTATCCTGGTATAAAATGCAAGCACATCGTTGCTTGATGCGGCATTGCGGTACAATATGAGTGCGGGGTCAGCGAGGTCCCGTGTATCTCCAGCGGATCGGTGTAGTGATTCAAGGGGATTTGCCGCCGCAAGTTCAATTGTTTCATCTTCGCCACCAGCGAAGCTTTCCTCCATGGAGTCAAACTGGGTGTAGAGGACTTTACCGGCCAGGACGACGAGCGCAAAAATGAATACTGAAAGCAGTATCTTCTTGGGATACAGTGTACTGTTTGTCTTTGTTTGCATCATATGCG
>CAZQEF010000104.1:0-6209 GCA_964592325.1 uncultured Treponema sp.
GCTATGACATTGTCATTCCCTCAGGCGACTATGTATCCATCATGAAATCGCAGGGGATGCTCCATCCAATTGATCTTTCCAAAATACCCAACAGCCGGTATGTGAAGCCCGAAGTCCTTAAAAAAGCAACCTATGACCCGGCCATGGAGTATTCCGTTCCGTATTATCTGGGAGCAGCCGGCGTTGCCGTCAATACCGAAAAAGTTCCCGAATTTAAAGAAAGCTGGAACATCTTTGCGCGCACGGACCTGGCCGGACGCATGAGCATGATGGACGATATGCGCGAGGTTCTCGGCGACGCGCTCGCCTTTCTCGGATACTCGGTCAATTCAGTCAATCCCGAAGAACTGGAAGAAGCCTTCCATGTGGTAAACGATACCTGGAAACCGAATCTGGTCAAATTTGACGCTGAAGGTTTCGCCAAATCGTTCGCAAGCGGCGAGTTCTGGGTTGTCCAGGGATACGCGGAAGCGATATACGAAGAAATGCCGCCTGAAATGCATGACAAGATCGCGTTCTTCATTCCGGAAGATGAAGGCGGCCCCGGATATCTTGACAGTTTCTGTATTCCTGCCGGAGCCAAGAACCCCGAACTGGCACATGAGTTCATCAACTTCTTCCTGAGGCCTGAAATTTACGCGGAATTTCTTGATACTTTCGGATTTCCCCCCACAATTCACACGACAGCAGGAGAATTTCAGACAGTAACGCCCTTTTACACCGCTGATTCACTTAAAAATTGTGAACTAAAGGAAGATATCGGGGAACATCTCGAGATGTATAACGAGATCTGGCAAAAAATTCGTTTTACAGAATAATGCCTGTGGGCTATAATTGCTTCACTGATGAACACAAATCACTTCTTCCGCAGCATAATTGAGTCATTACCGGAACTTGTTGTTGTGGCAACCCCGGTTTCTGATCCTGAAACCGGGGACACAGACTATCTGATAGAGTACGTTAATGCTGCGTGGGAAGTGCTCAGCGGTTCACGATGTGAAGTCATTCTTGGCAAACTTTTTTCAAAAACGATATACGCAAACTCAATTATCCCATGGAAAGAACTCGGCAATGAAGTTCTCACGGCAAAACGCCCGATCCGTTATGAATACTTCAGCGAACTGGTTGAGAAGTGGCTTGATATTACCCTGCTCAAAATGGAAGACAACCATATCTGTTTGAATGTCTCGGATATTACTGAACTCAAACAAAGTGAACTCAGACTGAAACAGCAGAATCTCCGCTTGTCTTCCCTCTCGTCCGAACTGGCAACCTCAAAAAACAACCTCAAACTGAAACTCGACAAGATTGAAACACTCAATGCAACGCTTGAGCAGCTTGCCTACTATGACCGGCTCACGGAATTGCCCAACCGGACAAAATTCAACAGTATGCTCAAAGACATTCTGCAGCAGTCCAAGAGGAGCGGCGCGCGGTTTGCCCTGGCAGTCTTTGATATGGACAACCTGAAGACGGTCAATGACTCGCTCGGTTATGATGTGGGAGACGAACTTATCCGTCAGACGGCGATGCGGCTCAATTCGTTCCGCAAGGACGGTATTATCGCGAGCCGATTCGGAGGAGATGAGTTTCTGCTCATCGTGAACCACTACGACCACGACGCCGAATTGCTGTACATAGTCAATGCGGTTCAGGAATCGCTCCGGGAACCGTACTTTTTGCTTAATACGGAAGTCAAAACCTCCGTTTCAATCGGCGTGGCCACGTTTCCGGAAGATGCGGACAGTGTGCACAACCTGCTTAAATATGCAGATATTGCCCTGACCGACGCAAAGCGCCGGGGAAAGAATACCCTGTCATTTTTTCACGCGATCATGCAGGAAACACTCCTTCACCGCATCAATCTTGAACAGAAACTGTTCAGGGCCATGGAAACAGAAGAATTTTTTCTGTATTACCAGCCGCAGTTTGATGTAGGTACATGCCGGCTGAGGGGATTCGAAGCGCTTGCCCGCTGGCATGACCCGGAACTCGGCAATATCAGCCCGGATCAGTTCATTCCGATTGCCGAAGAAACGCGCCTGATCATCCCGATGGGGGAATGGATTCTCCGTACTGCCTGCACCACACTCCAGGAATGGCAGTCAGTCCTCGGCTTTGACGGGATACTCTCCGTCAACATATCTCCCACCCAGCTCAAACATTCCGATTTTCTGGATGGTCTGCAAAGAGTCCTCGAAGATACCGGCATTCCGCCCCGTTCACTCGAGCTCGAAATAACCGAGGGAGTCCTCATCACCGACTTTAATGAATCGATCAGGATTCTCGAAGAAATCAAATCACTCGGCGTCGGCATCTCCCTGGACGATTTCGGTACCGGTTATTCATCCCTCAGTTATCTGCAATATCTGCCGCTTACTACCCTGAAAATTGACAAATCATTCATAGAAAACATTACAAAGATACAAAGCAGGGAATATGACATCACCAATGCCATTGTAACACTCGTAAACAAGCTGGGACTGGACACCATCGCGGAAGGAGTGGAAACCGGTGAACAGCTTGAAGCGATACGGGAACTGCAGTGCAAGACCATTCAGGGGTACCTGACCGGCAAACCGCTCCCGAAGAAAGAATGCCCTGCGCTTATTGAAAGAGGCAGTTATTCACTCGGGTAGCAATTGTCACGGGGCGGGGATGCGATACTGCGCGTAGCTTACGCGCCCGGATGCCACCGCATCACGGACGGTGCGTTCAACCGGACTGAGCGCAGCCTGGCCGGATTTTACCTCTATGAAGGTGATGTCGGTCACAATCCCTGTGGATAATCCGTTGAAACAGATGTAATCAACCGGTTTGCCGATAAACCGCGCTTCGGACGGATCTCCCGGAAACCCGGGGAGAAACGCGGCCATCTGCTCTGACAGCTGGCCTCCCAGCACCGCACGGGATCGCTTGACCGCGTCCCTGCGTTCATCGCGCAGCATCCGGTTAAAGCCCCGTTCCGCGCGCAGTCGGCCGATACCCGCGCCAAGCCTGATGCCGAGAAAGAGGAATAAAAGCGAAAAAGCAGCACAGGCGGCCAGAACAATATACAATGAAACCGGTTCTTGCATTGCCATTACTCCCGGGTATAACCCCACCGCTGCAGAACAAGCAACTCGGGGCGATATTCAAAGTGAATGGTATCCCAGAGAAGCCATTTCCCTCCCCAGATAAACCCTTCCGACTCAAAAATCTCGATAACCGCCTCCGGAGGAGCCCACCGGCGATCCGGCGGAATGAGCATCCAGTCGTCATTGAACTGGCTGATCCAGTACCAGTAGATATTTTTCCGGTTCCATCCTTTGGGCATGATGTCTATGGCCAACCCCCAGCTGTGGTTGCTCCGGAGCGGACGGTCTGCTACTTCACGCCAGTTATATCCCTCTATTGACAGAATTTCATCCAGAAAGCGGCGGACTTCTTCATCGGTACCGGCCCGCTCATATATCTGTTCTTCTATCTTTCGCAGTTTCGGAAATATGTCCCGGTGGGCGGAAACCCGCTTGCCGAGATAATCCTGGCGGATAATATGGGATTCAATGCGGCGGCGTGTTGCACCGTCATAGAGCAGATCATACAAGGCGATATTATACGGTTTCGCGTTGCTCCGGCGTACTTCCAGCACCCGGGCGTTCAACTGCGCGATAAGCTCCGGAGAAAAGGTATCCGGATGGGGTACGGAAACAGGATACAGATAGTCAATATACGGACGCCAGGCATCGCGATTATGCAACTCTTCTTTCCGGAGAAGCCGTCCGTCAGCCCAGTACAGCCGGGTTCCCCTGACGACGATAAACCAGTCACCGGTATCAAAATCATAGTCGATATCGGTGACTTTTCCGGAATACGCGACCAGCAGGGATCGAAGCACGATATGGGGATTATCCGGCAACGACTGGGCTGTCTGTGAAAACACGGGGATCGAAGCGGCCAGAAAAACCGCAAGCAATAACGGTACAAAGCGATGATGCATATGCCGCCCAGTATAACTGGCGGAAACACATTCTGCAAGCAAGCGGTCAGGAAATATCCCTGCAGGTTTCCAGCGCCTTGAGCCGGGCCGGATCAAGGGTGACCGTGAGGTTCTTCTCGTTTGAAGGCAGCACTGTTCCTTTGGGAGCATTTTTCGCCCGGCGCAAATGCTTTACCTGCGTGTAGTAGAGATCGGCAGTGCCCGCTTTGCGTCCTTTGGAATAAAAGAGGGCGAGCGTCCCCGCGTCAAGCAGGAGCTCCAGCGGTATCGACTTTCCCTTCCGGTTCCGGATGAAGACGTAACCGCCCGGCCAGTCGCGGGTATGGAGCCACATATCGGATCCTTTCACGTGGCGGCGGAGCAGCTCGTCATTTTCGCTCGCGGTACGGCCTACCAGAATGAGCCAGTCGTCCTTGCGGTAGACAAGGCCGGGGTATTGCTTTTTGAGCTGCTGGCGGGGAGTCGTCTGCTTTTTGAGCAGTTTGCGGATGATATGCGGATTTTTTTCGCTGCGTATCTGCTCATATTCCGCATCAAGCAGTTCGATAACCGAGCGTGTCGAGGCAATGTCGTCTTCAAGATTTGAAAGGCCCGAAACCGCTTTCCGGTACCGGGTATAGAAAAGCTCCGCGTTTTCCCGCGCCGACTTATTCGGATCCAGCGGGATTCTGATAAGGTTGTTGTCATTATCGTAGTCGGCCAGTTCGGCAAACTCCGCCCGCGGGGGAATCTCATGGAGCCAGGCCATGAGCAGATCCCCCTGATGCCGGTAGCGATCCGCGTGAAGGAACTGATCCCGCTTCTTTTCCAGCTTGTCCAGCGCGGCGGTCAAACGGCTCCGTCGTGATTCGTGGCGCCGCCGGACCTCTTCCAGAAGCGCTTCCCGTGACAGCGTATCGGCGTGTTCTCCGTACCATGCGTCAATCTTTTCGTTAAAGGTTCCTTCGCCGGGAAAGTCGCGCACGGACCAGTCGCGATCCGTGTCCCGGGGTTCCGGCGGCGTCCATGGTTCGCCCGTCGTTTCACCGCGTTTGGGCCGTCGGTAAAAGACGTCGAGAATCCGGTGGTCTTCACCGGTTACCAGAATATTCGCCGCGCCGCTCCAGAGGCGGATGTACAGGAAAAACGTTTCCTCGCCCCGGGAGAGAAGCAGACGGACAATCCGTTCCAGGCCGATCTGTTCGGCGGAGACTATTCTGGTGCCCTTGACCCGGGAACGTAAAAACTCGTTGAAGCGCAACGGTTTGTCATTTTTGGGAATTTTCCGCCAGGTTTCATGGATACGGCACGCGCCCGGCGCAAGACAGATGAATACGGTTTTCGCCTCGTTCCGGTAGGTGTACAACGCGATGCTGTCGTATGACGGCTGGATGATGTTCTGGATAAACGATCCGGCAAGATCAAGTTCTTCGAGGATGCGGTTTATTTCAACACAGTTGAGGGACATGGTGCGCCCACTATACCGGATTTCCGCACCCGGTGCTACATCTTGCCCCAAAAGGCGCGTGCTGGTACACTGTCCCGGCCCGTAACAGGGAAAAAACGACTCAAAACAAGGATCCAATATTCATGAAAATACGCGATATTCTGGACAAACGTAAACTCTCGGTGTCATTCGAAGTATTCCCTCCGAGGCAGGACTCGGGAATCGACGGCGTCATGCGCTGTACCAATGAACTGGCCGAGCTCAATCCGGACTTTATCAGCGTGACCTACGGAGCCGGCGGCGGCACTTCGGCGAACACCGTCCGCATTGCCTCGCACCTCCAGGCAATCGGCGTAACCCCGATCGCCCACCTCACCTCCTATTCCTCAACCCGGGATGAGGTTCATCGCGTTCTCGCCGAGCTCAAGGAAAAAAACATTCGCAACGTGCTCGCCCTCCGCGGAGACAAACCCCGCGATCCGGACTTCGTGCCGCCCGGCGATTACCGCTTTGCATCGGATCTCGTGACCGACATCAAGTCGCTCGGCGACTTTTGCGTGGGTGGTGCCTGTTATCCTGAGGGACACCCGGAAAGCGGCGGACGGGAACGGGACATCAGCAACCTGAAGGCAAAAGTTGACGCCGGCTGTTCATTTTTGACAACACAGATGTTCTTCGAGAACAGTCTTTTATACAGCTTTTTGTACCGGGCGCAGGCACAGGGCATCACCGTTCCCGTTCTGGCCGGAATCATGCCGGTTACGAGCGGCAAACAGGTACAGCGCATACGGGAACTCTCCAACG
>CAZQEF010000105.1:0-6190 GCA_964592325.1 uncultured Treponema sp.
CATAGTATCCGGTTTCTCCCGAAGCAGTATACACCAACCAGGGTGTCACCGAAAACAAGCACAAACGCCGTCAGAACAGATTTGATGAGTGCGGCATCATCGTCTATGCCGAAACGCAGTGCCGTTGGAATGGTATTAACAATGAACACCACCAGCGCCGCGATTCCGGCAGCTTTAAAGAGTGCCACAAGCGGAAGCCAGGACCGGTATTCTCCTTCATCCATCGCGACCATGAGCAGCAGTACTGCCGGCATGGAGAGAAGCGGTATTGCTGCATACCAGCTTAGCGGGATGGCAAGCGAATCAACCCCGTTCTTCATGAGCAGGTACAGGCGGATGAGTTCGTAACAGATAAAAAAAAGGTATGGAACGGGTCGAAATCGCATTACCCAAAGTCTACGCAACATGCAGCCGGCGGTCAAGGGGCATTATTGCGCTTGACAAAGGGCAGCGGTTCATCTGACAATAAAATCATGAATTCCAAGAAAACCTGGCTTGGCGCGGTTGTTTTTACCGCTGCGCTGGTGGCTTTTACCCTCGTTTCACCGGTGTTGTTTGCCCGGGACAAAAATGAAGACCGCGAAGCATCCGAGCGGTATCTCCAGCTGTTTCAATATGTGTTCGGCTTTGTTCGCGACAATTATGTTGATGAAGTTGATCCATCCGTCCTCTATAAGGGCGCCATGAAAGGCATGCTTGAGGCACTCGATGATCCTTATTCATCATATATGGATAATGAAAGCCTTTTGGGAAGAAATCTCCAGGATACGACTACCGGAGCATTCGGTGGTGTTGGCCTGTATATCACCAAGCCCTTTGTTTCTTCGCCCGAGAAACCGGCGTATGTGGAAGTAACCTCTCCCATAGAGGATACTCCGGGCTGGAAATCCGGAATACAGCCGGGAGATCTCATACTGGATATCGATGGAACTTCGACTCCCGAATTAAGCATGGAGGAAGTTCTTGACCTGCTTCGCGGACCGGTGGATACCGATGTAACGGTGCTTATCCGTCGGGGAAAAACCCTGGAATTCCCGGTGACCCTCACACGGGCGCGCATTGAGGTTCCTACGGTCAAATACAGCATGATGGATGGTGGTATCGGATATCTGCGAATCATCGAGTTTACACCGCTGACTCCGGAGCGGGTCAAGGAAGCAATCGAATCATTCCGTGAAGCCGGATTTACCTCGCTGCTCATCGATCTCCGGAACAATCCCGGGGGTCTTATCACCAGTGTCGTGGATGTAGCGGACAAATTCATTGATTCGGGTGTGATTGTGTCCACCCGTTCCCGGATTACCTATGAAAACAGGGAATTCAGTGCGCGAAGCGGGACATCAATGATACCGGAAGGGTTCCCCATTGTAGTACTCATTAACCGGGGTTCCGCCAGTGCCTCGGAGATTCTTGCCGGAGCGCTCAAGGATTATCATCTCGGGTATCTTGTCGGTGAAAAAACGTACGGGAAAGGTTCCGTACAGCAGGTTATAGATCTTCTCAACAGCGATGCCATGAAGCTTACCATGGCGCGCTATTATACGCCGAGCGGCGCCAATATCGACAAGGAAGGAATCCCTCCCGACTACGAGGTTCTGATTCCTGAACTGGGCGAAGAAGCCGAAAAAGCTCTTTCCGAACTTTTGAACACGACGGTCATTGCCGACTTTGTTGCCGGCCGTGACACGATTTCCGCATCAGATCTGGATTCTTTTGTCCGGACGCTTAAAAAAGATTATCCGGTTGATCCGAGAATCCTGAAACGTCTGGTAATGCAGGAATACTACCGGACCCGTGTCAGCCCGATGTATGACCTTGAATATGATGTGCAGCTCAAGGCCGCGGTTGATATTCTGCAAAAGAAGAACTATCGGGAGCTCATGAAGTCTACAAAAACGGTTCAGGAAATTCAGGATGAGGCTGATCAGACTGTAGCATCGGCTGCATCGGGCGAATGAGGCAGTTTCTTCTTCCTTTTCCGCCGGACAACGGGTTGATCGCGGTGTCCGGCAGGGATTACCGCTATCTCGTTCAGGTTTTGCGTCTGAAGAACGGTGACCGTTTTGACGGGCGCCTTCCGGACGGAGCACCGTGTTCCCTGGAAGTCCGAAGTATCAACAACAAAAAGAAAACGGTGCTTCTTGCTGCAGGGGAATCTGCATCCAGGGACGCCCTTCTGCCCGGAGAGAACATGCCCCCTCCGCAGCTCCCCGGAAATTTCCCTGAGATCATTCTTTTTCAATGGCTCCTGAAGGGGCAAAAAATGGACACCGTGATCCGTCAGTGTGCGGAGACCGGCGTAGCAGGTATTGTCCCGGTCGCCGGGGCCCGTTCTGTTGCCGCAGCGGTAGCAGACGGAAAGAAAGAGGAACGCTGGATCCGGATAATCCGGGAAGCCCGACAGCAAAGCGGGTCCCCGGTGCCGACAACAGTACATCCGGTTGTTTCACCGGAGGCTGTTCCCGCGACAATGGCTGCCCTGATCGGTGGAAAAAAATATTGCGCATTTCTTTGTACTGAAGCTCCTCTTGCGCTAAAATCACTACATCAGTATCTTGTACACGGTGCTGCTGCCGTGGCGCTGGTAAATGGACCCGAAGGCGGGCTTACCGCCGGAGAAACGGACCTGCTTGTTCATGCCGGTTTTTTCCCCGTCCATTTTCAAACTAATATTCTCAGGGCAGAAACATGCGCACTGTACGGGATCGCAGCCGTTCAAAATGCCCTAACGGAGTTGGAAACGTGGCGGTTCAAAGACTGAATTTCCTGAATGTACCGATTGATGTTGTACCCGAAGCAGAGCTTGAGCCGGTGCTTCTTGATCTCCTGACCCGGAATACGCCACAGCATATCATGCTGGTTTCCCTCTGGGATGTCCTTCGGGCGAGACGCCGGGGAGAATTCCGCGCGATGGTGGATAAAGCGGCACTGGTTTTGCCGGTGTCACGCAGTATTGTCCGCGGTGCACGGTTTCTCAAAAAAACACCCCCAATACGGCATTATCCGTTTTCACTCATAATTTCGGTATTCGATATTCTTGAACGCTACTGCAAATCGGCCTATTTATTCGGAGCGCATACGCGCAGCCTTATCAAGGCCGAACGTAATGTACGCAGCACATTCCCCGGGCTCAGCATTGTTGGCCGTTTTGCGGGGTATTATCATAAAAGCATGGAAAAAAACATCCTTACCGCGATAGTCAAGGCTCAGCCGTCAGTGGCACTGCTGGCGAATGGTATTCCGGGAGGACAGAAATGGATTCATCGCAATCGCAACCGCCTTCATGGCGGTCTGTTTATCTGGAATGCGGATGTGATTGACATTTTTTCTGAGCGCAAGCGGCGTATTTCGGAAAAAACATTTGAACGGGGTCTGGAATATTTCCCGCTTGTTTTCAAGAATCCATTGCGAATTTTGAGAATTTTCCAATACATGTGGTATAACATACTATTGCTGTATTACCGGATATTCCGGGTATCTGCCTGATACTGTACGATCCATCCCCGGACGATAACCGGAAAGGCAAACCGGTGCGTTCTGTTGTTTTCATTACCAATGATTCATCTCTTTATCTGCAGCTTTCAGATGCTGTAAAGGATCGATGGAGCGTTCACCATGCGACAACAAAGGCTGACGCGCTCACCAGCCTCTCCTCCGCTGCATACGATGTCATTCTCATGGATCCGGTGCTCCGTTGCTGTAACGGGAAGCATTTGATGCGGTACATGGCGGAACACCGCAGGCAACGACCGTTATTCATAGTTGCCCGAAAACTTTGTGTGGCATTTCACCAGTACGCCTGCCGGCTTGGAGTTTCCGGATACCATGTATTACCGGGAGGAATCCATCGGCTGATCAGCGAGGTTGAACTCTTCTGCTCTGCTGTCACGCATCCTGCCACGGGCTGTCATGGCGATTGTGGTTGCGCCGCACCTGTATTGCCCTATCTGCGCGGCAGTGCCGCCGCATCGTTTCTGGGAGCCAGTCCGGAAATCATGCAGGTTCGTGCCGCGGTGTACAAGTATCGCCATTCATGCGATCCCGTATTGATAACCGGAGAGAGCGGATCCGGCAAGGAACTTGTATCCAGGATGATTCACGATAACTCTCCGGTACAGGAAGGGCCGTTTGTTCCGTTTAATGCGAGCTGTTTCTGTAATTCCATTGCCGACAGCCAGTTTTTCGGTACGGTCCGGGGCGCTTTTACCGATGCTGGCAATTCTCCCGGAGTTTTTGAAAAGGCAAACGATGGAACCCTGTTTCTTGATGAAGTGTCCGAACTGCAATGGCCGCTCCAGGCCAAACTCCTGCGTGTTCTGGAAGACGGACAGATTACCCGTCTGGGCTCCGCGCGGCCACTCGACGTTTCCGTACGGATTGTATGCGCAACAAACCGGGATTTGGCACAAATGTGCGAGAAGGGGCTGTTTCGGGCAGATTTGTTTTATCGTCTTGATGTGCTGAGGATCAGGACTCCACCGCTCAGAAACCGTATCGAAGATATTCCGGCACTGGCTGAATCAGTACTTGTTGGAAAAAAGAAACAGCTTGCCCCGGCAGCGCTGCAAAAGTTACGCGCCTACCATTGGCCGGGTAATGTACGCCAATTCCTTCATTGTCTTGACCGTGCCGCAGGAGAGGCTCCGTCAGCGTTTATTTATCCCCGGCATCTCGAGTTTTAATGAAAGCTATCCGGTGGAAAAATTTTTCCAGGCGCCGGGTTTCTCCTTCCGATAGTGCGGCTCTGGCAAAAATGGACTCCATGAAGCGGTTATGTTCGGATCTTCCACCAAGCCTGAACAAACCGATTCTGTCCGTACAGGCACCTATGGCATCAACCAGGCGATGGAGCCGTTCCCTGTCAATCGGCGTATAGCCGGTTTTACGATGCGTGTTTCGGGTATAGAGGGTGTAGGTGAGAATCTGTACGGCATGGGAAAGATTGAGCGAAGGAAATTCCGGATTGGAAGGAATATTCACCGCGATGGAACAGCAGTCCAGTTCGGCATCGGTCAATCCTGTTCGTTCATTGCCGAATACCAGGGCGATCCGGCCTTTGGCGTTTCTACCGGCCATATCAGCAAATTGTTCCGGGGTCATCCCCCAGTTTTTCCTTTTTTGGCCAAGACGGCGGGTTGTTCCGGCGACAAGCGAAAAATCATGGGTCGCATCAAGGAGCCCCTGAGGGGAGGGATCAAAAAACTTCGCCGATTCCCACACATCGGCAGCATGAACGGCCAATGTCCGTACCTGTTCATCGGAATACTGTTCACGACTTCCGGTAATACGCAAATCATGATACCCCATGGTTTTCATGGCGCGGCAAACTGAACCGATGTTACGGCTGTCATCGGGATGGCAAAGAATGATGGTGCAGGGCAGGGTTTTCACGGTTGAATTGTCCGGGAACGGGCTTGTTATGTCAATATTACTGGAGTATTATCAGATATGGATTTACCATTTTCGGACAAATCGGCGCTGGTTATCGGTGCTTCATCCGGCATGGGTTATGCTGTTGCCTCCAGATTGGAATCTATGGGTTTAAAAGTACGCGGCATCGGACGTCATTCAGTACCGGGAAGGGATATGACGGTGCTTGACCTTGATCTGCCGGAGAATCGCGCCCGGGTTCTTGAAATGGCGGTGGACTGTGATATTCTGGTAGTCGTTCGCGGCCCCTTTATTCAAGAACCGCTGGAAAACACTTCTCCGGCAATATGGGAATCCCTTGTAACTGCAAATCTTGTCTTCCCGGGGCAGCTGGTCTCCGCGGCTCTTCCCCGTATGTGCCGCAATGAGTGGGGGCGTATTCTCCTTTTTGGCGGGACCCGTACCGACAGGATCCGGGGTTTCAGGACAAATGCCGCATATGCGGCCGCGAAAACCGGTCTTTCTTCTCTGGTTCTTTCAACGGCACAGGGATACGCCTCCCGGGGCATTACCTGTAATGCCATTTGTCCGGGATTTGTAACGCCCGATGGTCCTGAAGCGGATAATCGGGCGCAATTGAAAGGGGGCCGGCCGGGACAACTGTTTGTTGGCGAGAAGGATATTGCAGATACAGCTGAATTTTTCCTTAAAAATCCTTCAATAAACGGCAGTATCGTACGTGTAGACCGTGGATGGTCCCCATCGTTTATTTGACAATTTATTTTATAGTGTTTATAGTAATGTTATTACTGGAAAGGCC
>CAZQEF010000106.1:0-6160 GCA_964592325.1 uncultured Treponema sp.
ACATCGATTCCCCGTGTCGGTTCATCGAGAATGAGTACATCCGGATCCGACATGATCCATTTTCCGAGTACCACTTTCTGCTGATTACCACCGGAAAGGCTTTCCACCCGCTGATCGATGCCTGAACACTTGATATTCAGTTTCTTCCGGTATTCG
Source organism: uncultured Treponema sp. (assembly GCA_964592325.1). GTDB lineage: Bacteria > Spirochaetota > Spirochaetia > Treponematales > Treponemataceae > Teretinema. The sequence continues at coordinate 157 of CAZQEF010000106.1, forward strand.
TTTGATACAAGGTTTTCCCTGCTCTCATCAACAACACCGAGTTTACTCAACTTGTCGAGACTCGGCAGTGTCACGTTGTTTCTGATATCATCTATGAGAACGAGTCCGTACTGTTTTCGGTCCTCGGTGACATAGGCAATGCCGTTTGAGATACTGTCACCTACCGTATTGTTCCGGATCTCTACACCGTTTTTGAACACCTTGCCCTCATGGTGCACACCGTAGGTCTTTCCGAATATGCTCATGGCAATCTCGGTACGCCCGGCGCCCATGAGTCCGGCAAATCCCACAACTTCACCCCGCCTGAGGGAGAATGAGACATTATTGACAATGGCACGGGACTCATTCAAAGGATCATGGACCGTGAGACCCTCAACCCGAAGAATTTCGTCCCCGGGTGTTGTGGTCCGGCTCGGGAAACGGTCAAGTATTTCCCTGCCAACCATGCTTTTGATAATGCGGTCCTCGTCAATTTCATTGTTTGTATTGGCAATGGTCTCGATGACCCTGCCGTCCCTGAGTATGGTAATGGAATCGGAGACCCGGGTAACCTCATTCAGCTTGTGCGAAATGAGAATGGAAGTTACTCCGTGCGCCTTCAAATCAACAAGGAGTTCCAGCAATTTACAGCTTTCCTCGTCATTGAGCGCCGCGGTCGGTTCGTCCAGAATAAGCAATTTGACATTTTTTGACAGTGCTTTCGCTATTTCAACAAGCTGCTGCTTCCCTACCCCGAGATCGGAAATCTGTGTATAGGGATTCTCATTGAGCCCGACTTTTTTCAGCAATTTGTTTGAGGCGGCCACAGTATGATCCCAGTTGATAATACCGTTATGCGCCTGTTCGTTTCCCAGAAAAATATTTTCCGCAATGGAAAGATAGGGGATGAGCGCCAGTTCCTGATGTATGATGACAATACCGAGCTGTTCACTCTCCCTGATATCACGGAAACGGCATTCCTTGCCGTCAAGAAGTATCTTCCCTTCATAACTGCCGTATGGATACACACCGCTGAGTATGTTCATCAGTGTGGATTTCCCCGCGCCGTTTTCCCCGACGAGTGCATGAATTTCATGATTAGCTACTGATATACCAACATTTTCGAGGGCACGTACGCCTGAAAAATCCTTGGTAATATCCTTCATTTCCAATAGTGTTTCAGCCATGAACTCCGCCTTGTATGTTCAAAAGGACCCGGATAACTCCGGGTCCAGTGCTTTCACGTCAGCTGTTTATTTCAGATCAGCTTCCGTGTAATATCCGGTATCTATTAATGCTTCACGATAGTTGGTTTTGTCAACCGAAACCGGCTCTTCCAGGTATGAAGGAACAATCTTTACACCGTTGTCATAGGTCTTGGTATCATTGACTTCGGCGGGTTTTCCCTGAAGAACCGCGTCTACCATGCTCACCGCGCGCTGGGCGAGAGTCCGGGTATCCTTGAATACGGTATGAGTCTGCTCTCCGGCGAGAATTGACTTGACCGAGGGGAGTTCGGCGTCCTGTCCGGTTACGATGGGCAGTTTCTTTCCGCCGCGTCCGTATCCGGCGCTCTTGAGTGCGGAGAGGATACCGATGGAAATACCGTCATAGGGAGAAAGAACCGCGTCGATGTTCGCATTGGTGTAATGCGCGGTGATGATGTTGTCCATACGCTGCTGTGCGGTTGCTCCGTCCCAGCGGAGTGTGGCGACCTGTGCGAAATCTGTCTGGTTTGAACGGATTTTGAGCTGGCCATTCTTGATGTAGGGATTCAGCTGATCCATGGCGCCGTTGAAGAAGAAGTAGGCATTGTTGTCGTCCGGTGATCCGGCGAAAATTTCAATGTTGTACGGTCCTTTTCCGCTTTTCAGTCCGAGTTTGTCTACAATGTAGCCGCCCTGCTGTACACCGACCTTGTAATTGTCGAATGTCGCATAGTAGCTGACATGCGGGCTGTTGCGAATGAGACGGTCATAGGCAATTACGGGAATCTTTGCGTCAGCGGCTTTTTTGAGTACGTTGGTAAGTGACTCACCGTCAATCGACGCGATAACCAGGCAGTTGACGCCCCGGGTAATCATGTTTTCTATCTGGGCGACCTGGGCATCAATGTTGTCTTCAGCGTACTGAAGCGTAACCTTGTATCCGCGTTCTTCCAGAATTTTTTTCATGTTGCCGCCGTCCTGAATCCACCGCTGTGAAGACTGGGTTGGCATGGCAATCCCGACGAATTTCGCCGATCCCGAATCCTGCTGTCCAGCAGCAAAGAGGGGAACTGCGACCAGAGCAACCATAAGTGCAAGTGCGATCACTGCAATTATCCGTTTCATGCGTAACTCCTTTTCCGATTGTTTCTGATCGTTTCAACCGGCCTGTAGGTTCGTTTTTGTTCGTTTTCCCGGTATAAAACTTTCGTTTGTGATTGTATCGTAACCCCGGTCTGATGATCTGTCAAACAAAAAATCGCGTTAAGGTACACTTTTATTTATCGTTCTTGCTGGATGTTCGAATTTGAGTGTATAGTATACCCCATGGAGGGCTACCCGTGTTTGCACTGGAAAGATCCCGAGTAATACTGAAATATCTTGAAGAACAGAAACAGGTTGAAGTACACGCATTAAGCAAGCTCCTGGATGTCTCCGAAGTTACCATACGACGCGATCTTGAAAAAATGGAAAAAAACGGTCTCCTTGTCCGGACCCACGGAGGCGCCGTCCTTATCGAAACGGAACGGAACACGCCGGGCAGGGATCCGGTTAATACTGAAGAAGACAATTCAGCAGAAATCCGGCAGGAACTGATACAGGAAATAGCCGCAACTGCAGCAAGGCTGGTAATGGACGGAGATACCATCATGCTCGGCTCTGGTCCGCTATGCCGGGCGCTGGCTTTGCAATTGCGTTCAAAATCTTCGCTGACAATCCTTACCAATGACATCGATATAGCGGCCAGTATTACCCGTGATGACAATATACGGCTTGTGCTTTTGGGAGGTGACCTGAATCCGGAAGAACGCGCGGTATTTGGTGCGTTGACCATGGATGATCTGGAACGGTTTCACGTTGACCGGCTGTTCACCGGAGTTGACGGCTGCGGAACGAACTTCGCGCTTTCCGTTCACACTCAGGAGCGGGCAATGCTCATACGCGAAGCGCGCCGGCGATCGAGGGAATTCATAATACTGTGCCTTGCCTCCGGTTTCGAAAAAAACGCGTTCTACTCCTTCGGATCTGCGAAAACCGGTGACATGGTGGTTACCGACCGGACAGTATCGGATGATTTCAAGCAACGTTTTTTTGACGCGAATCTCCGTGTCTATACCGCGCTGGACATATTCGAAGGAGCCGTATAAAAGTGAGCACTCCGGTTTTCGAACTGAAAGATGTATCGAAACGCTTCAACGACAGCTTTGCCCTGGATGGAATCAACCTGAGTCTGTTCAGCGGCACGGTACATGTAATCATCGGGGAAAACGGTTCCGGAAAAACCGCCCTGCTTCGTCTGATGGCAGGGTTATATACCGCCGACAGCGGAGCGATGTATTTCCGCGGACAGGAGAAACAATTCCAGAGTTTTTCGCAGGCCAGACAGCTGGGAATCATGTACCGCCCGCAGGAACCACAGCTGTTCGACAACCTTTCAATAGCGGAAAACCTTTTCTTTGATCATCTTCCACGCAACAAACTCAGCGGACTGGATTCATTCACGCTGTATGACAAAACAAAAAAACTGCTCGCCGAACTCGGTATTTCACTCAATCCCCATGAACTTGCAGGGACTCTCGGATATGCACAGCGGCAGCTTCTGGAAGCGGCAAAATCATGTGTCGGATATCATGACATAGTGGCCCTGGATGAACCGACGGCCTCGCTTGCGGAACCGGAACGCAAAATTCTCTTTTCAATAGTCCGGAGGCTCAAGGCGTCGGGCACCTGTGTTGTATATGTTTCACACCGGCTCGATGAGGTCATGAAAATAGGCGATACCGTGACCGTAATGCGGCAGGGTCGCGTTGTAGACACCACCGCGGTGGAAAACATGGACAAGGGTTCTCTCGTCCATCTGATGACCGGAGACCTGATGACTGAGCGTTATCCCCGCTTTACCGTACCGAAAGGGAATCCCCTGCTTGAGGTACACGATCTGCACAGCGGCCACATATTGCGCGGGGTCTCCTTTATTCTCAAGAAACAGGAAATTCTGGGAATAACCGGTCTGATGGGTTCGGGCCGGACAAGACTGGCGCAATGTCTTTTCGGCGCGGTTGAGCCGTCAGCAGGATCCATCTTCATTGACGGCAAACCGGTCAGGTTCAAAAACCCGCATGACGCCCTTAACATGGGCATGGCGCTTGTACCCGAAGACCGGATCGAGAACTCCATACTGCACAGACAGGATCTTGTCCTCAACCTGACGGTTGCAAGCCTTGAACGATTCAAGAAAACCACCGGACTCGATTCCGCGCACATGTTCTCTCTGGTCCGCGATTATTCCGACCGTATCGGTCTGAGGCCGGGCCGCCCGGAGGACATCCCCGAGTTTTATTCCGGCGGAAATCAGCAGAAGGTATCAGTAGCCCGCTGGCTCGCCAAACGGTCACGCATGTATGTATTTGATGAACCGACAAAGGGTATTGACGTTTCATCCAAAGTTGATGTGTACAATGCCATTTCCGATATGGTTACAAAAGGCGCCTCTGTCATCTTCATCTCGTCGGACATAGAGGAAATTCTCGGTATGTGCGACCGGGTGCTGGTGCTCACCGGAGGAAAAATCGTATGCGATCTCCCCCGGGACAAGGTAACCCAGGAACAGATACTCGAGTATGCGACCGGGGAGGAAGACTGATTATGGCTAGAAGTGGAGCCGCAGCATGATGTTCCGGTCGTAATTGCCGAACCCTTTCCCGAAAATATTGATTCCCCCGAGATGCTCCGCGGAATCCTTGACGCCGATCTTAACCTTTATTGAATGATGCTGAACCAGATTCAAATCCGCAAGACAAACACCCGATATTTTCACACCGTCAATATAGGAGCCTTCGTTGGTAACGCTCCAGTGCTTGAGAAGCCCGTACTGTGATCCTTCAAGTTTCCACCAGGATGGCGTGAGCTTTCCCCGTTTGTCGCCGAAGTCACCCGGAGATGTCCAGTATCCGATCTCCACGTTGTTTATCCACATGGTGATGTCCGAAAGCAAATCGGGATTGGTTCCCGGGGTTTCCGAGGACAACTCGGCAATAAGTTCCAGTTTCCTGACCGGCCGGCCCTTAACCAGACTGTTATTGGGAAATTTGTATTCCACATACCCTTTCTCAAACCAGAGAAGACCTGCCTTCATGCGGTCCGGATTGAGAAACTCGTCCGGTACATCGAGAAAACCGATAATGGATTCCGATGAACACATTCCGCAGGGAGGAGAAACCTCGAATCCGGTAAAGAGCCCGATTGGCATGTCAACTTCAATGATGTTGTTTTCATCGGTCCTTGATTTGGGAAACTGCAGCACGATTTCCTGATATACCGCATGACATATTTTCTGGCTTCCCTTCTTTGCCTTGACCGTCTCGGTACGGATGAGCGAAGCCTTCTCGAGAATCTGGACATTGATGGCCACCGTGGACTGCGGGAGATCCAGTATTCTTGCCAGCTCGTTCACGTTGAGACTTTCGTCGCGCAGACAATGGAGTATCTTTATTCTCAGTTCAGAGCAAATTCCTTTCAGAAGGACACTGTCCTCCGTATTGTTGATTACCAGTATGTTCTGTCCGCTCATCTGTTACCATCCCGGATTATTTATATCACATTTTATGATATATATCCGGATAAAAGCAAGTGAAAAAGTCATAATTTAGTGACAATGGCATCAAATTATGCCATATTTGTTGATCAATTCCACTATTATGCTCTCTATTATCCGTTTTTTCATATCCATTTTTTTGTTATATAACATTTTATTTGACATATAAAAAATCAGGGGGTAAAATCCCAATCGGGTTACAAAAAAAAGTAGTTCATCAGTG
>CAZQEF010000107.1:0-6126 GCA_964592325.1 uncultured Treponema sp.
ACCGTGATACGATCATCTGGAACCCGGATTATCAAAGCCTTTCATAATACCGTATATACCATCGGTTTCTTCGGAAAAACCCTTCGCGGTATCGGACCGTTTATATACCGGGGGCAGGCTTCATACCGTATTCTTGTCATGCAGATATTATTCACCTTTGTTGAAGCTCTTGGCGTATCCCTGCTTCTGGCGCTGGGGATAGGCGCTGCGGTCAACATACTCGGTCTTCCCGTTCTCGCCGGCTTTTCACAGGAAAAACTTATCTACCCGCTTCTCATCACCATCATTACCCGGGAGCTGGGACCGTTGCTTACCGCATTCATCATAATTGCCCGTTCCGCGACGGCCATCGCAACGGAAGTTGCCGGCATGGTAGTTTCACATGAAGTGGAGGCATACATTTCTGTCGGTATTGATCCGGTTGAGCACATCGCCGTTCCCCGTTTTCTCGGCGTAACCATATCATTGTTCCTCCTGAACATTTACTTCTCGTTCGCCGGTCTCGCCGGATCCTATTTTATCGTGCAGCTTCTCTCCCCGCTTCCGGCAACCAACTACTTTGAAAATCTGCTCCAGCATCTTGAAGCAGCGGACATCATGATATCCATTCTCAAGAGCATTGTTTTCGGCATGATTCTCGCGAGTATTGCAACGGTACAGGGTTTTTCAGTAGAACGGTCTATCACGGAGATCCCGCAGGCAGGACTCCGTGCGGTCGGCAGCGCCTTTGCATGGTGTACCATTGCCAACCTCGTTATTTCTGCCATGTTCTATATACTATGACGGAGGATTATGGATACGACGGTTCTTGAACTCAGGGACATCTCACTCACCGCACAGAACATCCGGATTATCCAACGCGTACAGTTGTCAATCCAGGAAGGAGAAACCACCGCTTTTGTCGGACCATCAGGCTGTGGAAAAAGCACTCTGCTCAAACTGGCAGCCGGGCTCATTGTTCCCACCAGTGGCACAGCCACTTACCGGGGACGCGACATGGCAACCATGAACAGGGAGCATACCCTCAGTTTCCGGAAGAAGGCAGCCTTTGTATTTCAGGATTCAGCCCTCTGGGCAAACCAGAGCATTCGCCAGACGCTGGAACTCCCGCTCAAGATACATTTTCCGAAAATGACTCAAAAGCAGCGCACCGCCCGCATCGTGGAGGTTTGCGCGGAGGCAGGATATAAACGCGATCTGGACATTCGCCCGGCCCAGCTTTCCATGGGAGAACAAAAATTGATCGCCTTTTCCCGGGCTCTTATGTGTGATCCCGACATTCTTTTCCTTGATGAATGGACCGAGTCGCTCGACGATGCATCTGCGCGCCGCCTCATTGCCGCGGTTAAAAAACGCCAAAAAGAGGGGAACACCATTATTTTCGTCAGTCACAGCTTTCCGGTAATCCGGGAACTGTCCCAGCGAATTTGCATGATAATTGACGGGCGCCTGTCCATGGAAATTTCGGCACAGGAAATCGCACACAATGAAGCCCTTTCCAAAATGATTGAAAGAGGAATCGCCTTATGAAATTTAAAATCAGACATGCGGACCAGATTGTAGGAATACTGGCCATCACTGCAATCCTCGCCCTCGTACTCACCATGTTTCTTCTCGGCAGCAGACAACGCTGGTTTGCACGCGACTATCAGTATGTCACGACCTTCGATTCGGCAAGCGGCCTTTCTGTCGGTATGCCGGTACTGTACAAGGGATTCACTATCGGGAAAATAACCCGAATCAGTCTGAACGATACGGATATGGTCGAAATATCATTCATCATATATGACACGTACAATAACCGTGTTCGTGATGGATCAATCGTTGAATTGCTCATAAACCCCCTTGGTCTCGGAAACCAGTTCCTGTTTCATCCGGGTATTGGAGAAGCAACACTCGCCGAGGGCAGCCATATTCCCCGGAGCAATTCACCGGAAGGTCTTTCCAGCATTGCAAGAGGAAGAGTCATCATTCCCCGTCGGGATGATACGATCAGCAACATAATTGCACAGGTAAATCCTTTTCTCACGCAATTGAATGAAACCCTTTCAATAGTAAATGGTGCGATATCCGGCACCGGTTCGGGGCCGCTTGCCGACACCATGACAAACGCAACAATCATATCAGATGAGCTTTCCGCATCGATGGGGAGCATCCTTGAAGACATCTCGAGCATCACTTCAAATCTTGAAAAACTCAGTGAGGCACTCTCCGACCCGCGGGGTCTCGTGCCAACGCTCGTTGATCCGGACGGAAAGCTGTTTGCAAGCATAGAGAATTCACTTCTTTCTGTTGAGGGCACACTGAACAATCTTGAAGACTCTTCCGAGATTCTGAAATTTCAGTTTCCTCAGCTTGCTCGCCTGATTGAAGATATACGGATAGCCATTGTGCAGAGCCAGGATGTCCTGGAGGGATTACGGAACAATCCTCTCATCAGGGGAGGAATTCCCGAGCGGGGAAATACGAATCCCTCTGCAGCGAATTCGCAGAACATTGAGTTTTAGGAGGACTGCATGAAGCTTGTATCCGGCCTTGCGGCAGTTGTTCTCAGTACAGGAATCTTGCTTACAGGTTGTTCTTCCGCCCCGGAGCGGCCGGCGGAAATTTTCACCAGCCGGGATGCGGCGCAGGATCAAATGGAAATGGCGCGGCTGGCGGTCATGAACCGGAAGCCGGCCGTTGCCCGCCAGTATCTCGCCGAAGCATGGAGACTGGCGGTCAGCACCGATGACGCCGATACCCGCATACGCGTTCTCCTTGCGACCGGAAATGCCTGGTACAGCGAAGGAGTGCTGGAAGAAGCGACACGACTCTGGCAGGAGGCAAAAACGGAAGCTGACCGGGAGGCCATTACGCTGCTATCTGCCGCCGCCACCGTTCACATCGCACGCGGCTCACTCGCGGAAGGACATCCAGAACAGAACATGCCGCTTGCCGAGAGGGAAGAACGTGCCCGTACTGCGCGTGCCCAGATTCATGCCGTACTGAAAGACCTGCAGAAAGACCGTTTGTATACAGCCTTCGCCTGGCGGGTACTGGCGCTTGCGGACAAGGAACTTGGAAATACGGACGCAGCCGTAAACGAAATCAGTGAATCAACAGGAATTCACGAAGCAGGACAGTATCTGGAAGACGCAGCGTACGACTGGTATATCAAAGCGTCAATCTACTCGAAAGCGGCACGATACCCGGAAGCACTCAACGCGCTTGAGCAGGCCCTCCGCTTTGACCGGCGCGCTGAAAATGCGGCCGGTCTCGGACGCGACTGGATGGCGGTCGGTACGGTACTCGAGAAGTCAGGAGACCCGGATGGAGCCCGTTCCGCACGGGTCCGGGCACGTGATATTTTCCGGGCGGCATTTCTCACTGTTCAGGCGGAAGAAGCGGAAAAGCACCTTACCCGATAAATGGCTTCCCCTCGACCATGAGGGCAAAACGCCGCATAGCCTCCTTGAGCTTGCCTATTTCGGTGGCATAACAGCACCGGACAAACCCTTCCGCACCGGCACCAAAAGCATTTCCGGGAACAACCGCGACTTTATATTCGGTTATCAGCTTTGTTGCAAACTCTTCCGAAGTAAGTCCGGTTTTTCTGATATCGGGAAAAATGTAGAATGCTCCCTCCGGTTCGGCAACCGGAACACCCATCTCGGCAAAAGCCTTCATCATGAGATTCCGGCGCTGCTGGTAGGAAACCCGCATTTTTTCCACTTCATCAGCCCCGTTTCGCAGCCCTTCAAGCGCGGCATACTGACTCATGATCGGAGCGCAAATCGTTGAATACTGATGGAGCTTGTGAACCTGTACCATGAGTTCCTCAGGACAGACAAAATACCCGATACGCCATCCGGTCATGGCAAAAGCCTTTGAAAAACCGTTGAGCACAATGGTGTAGTCTTTCATGCCGGGAAACGATCCGATTGATACATGTTTCCGGTCGTCATATACCAGCTCACTGTACACTTCATCGGATAGAACCCACAACTCATGTTTTTTCACGAGCGCGGCAATTTTTTCAAGTTCATCGGCTGGAATCATGCGCCCGGTGGGATTGCTCGGAGTACAGAGCATCACCGCCTTTGTTTTCGGCGTAACAAGCCGCTCGATTGATTCTGCCCGCGCGATAAATCCGTCTGGAGCCGTATCAAGTTTTACCAGTTTTACATCACAAAGTTCCGCAAGCGGCTGATACGACACATAACAGGGTTCGGCTACGATTATCTCGTCACCGGGATTGAGAATTGAGCGAAGTACCGCGTCTATGGCTTCGGAAACTCCGATCGTAACCAGAATTTCCTTTTTGGGATCGTAGGAGAGCCCGTACTTTTCCAGATAACGGGCAATTTCCTCACGGAGTTCGGAGAGTCCCCAGTTCGACGTGTACGAAGTGTGTCCTTCTTCAAGATGGTAAAACGCTTCTTCACGCATAAGCCAGGGAGTCGGGAAATCGGGCTCACCGACGCCCAGTGAAATGATGTCATCCCTCCCGATAATGAGGTCGAAAAACTTGCGTATGGGAGATGGCGGCGTTCTGAGAATTTTCTCGGAATAACGGTCTGATCTTGTATTCATGGTATTTTCCTGTCTCAGGCGGTAACGCCTTCGCGATTATCCTTTTTGGAATCGACGTACACGATATCATTTTCCTTGTACGTCTTCAGCACGAAGTGGGTCTTGGTGCTTTTTACACCGGTAAGGGTCGCAAGCTTTTGCGAGACAAAGAACGCCACTTCCTTGAGCGTCTTTCCTTCAATGATAACCTGCAGGTCATACCCGCCGGACATGAGATATAATGCCTTTACCTGCGGGAAGCGATAAATCCGCTCGGCCAGTGAATCGAATCCGTGCTCACGTTCCGGTGTAACCTGAATTTCGATGACGGCACGAACCGTATCGTTCTCGAACGGGACTTTCTCCTGGTTCACGATCGCGGTGTACTTGAGGATTACTCCATCCTTTTCCAGCTGCGCGATAATCGCCGCAACTTCCTGAACCGGTTTTTTGGTCATGGCTGCGATATCTTCCGGTGAAAGCCGGGCATCGTTCTGTAAAAGATCAAGTATTTCCTGCATGTTCCGCTCCTTTGCCCCGCATGCCGCGGGTGTATTGTATAAATATACTACATCAATGTATTTTTATTCAACCGCTGGAATGTACTACCTACGTAGAATTTTCCGCAGCAATACGTCATACTGTGCACACATATCGACCCACCGGAGGAATCGTGATGGAAACATCCGTACACCGTCTCTTTATAGAACGGAAAGAAGGATTTGACAATGAGGCAAAACGTGCCAGAGAAGAAATAACAGCCCTTCTCGGCATACAACATCTCGACGGAGTACGTTACTGCAACCGGTACGACCTGGAAGGCCTTGATGACAATCTGCTGGAGACAGCGGCTGCACGGATTTTCTCCGAACCGCAAAGCGACCGTGTCTATCGGGAAATTCTTCCCGTATCAGATAATGAGACGGTCATATCCATCGAATATCTTCCCGGACAGTATGACCAGCGTGCCGACTCGGCAGAACAGTGTCTGGCCCTTCTCCCCGGTCTTGAAGAGATAAAAGCGACTGTCCGCTGCGCGCGGGTTTACATACTTTCCGGCAGCCTCACGGCCGATGATCTTGCGCGAATACGAAAACATCTCATCAATCCGGTCGATTCCCGTGAAACTGCCGGCGACAAACCGGCAACCCTCGCCATGAAAACCTCTGAGGTACAGAATGTTCCCGTTCTTTCGGGTTTTACCTCTTTCTCCTCCGCTGAACTCTCCGAACAACTGCTCGCGTGGCACGCCGCGAACCCGATGGTCGAGTTGCCGGGCCGCTCGGGACCGATCCTCGACGTGTTCGAGGACCGCGACACGCCGGACGTTGCCGTCGACCTGCTTCGCCTGCTGAATCCGTCATGACGCCGCTCGACGCCATCCGCCGGGACCTCCAACGACTGGACGCGGAACTCGTCGCCGCGTTGCTCGCGCGCGCGGCATGCGATCGAACGGAGAAGGCGTCGCCGCCGCGCCCGCCGGAGGACGTGTCCGCCGCGGAGCATTTTCCGGCGATCTGGCGCGCACTCTGCCGCGCCTACGTCCACACGGTCTTGCCGTTGCTGGTCGCC
>CAZQEF010000108.1:0-6114 GCA_964592325.1 uncultured Treponema sp.
ACAAATATATCTTAGCAAGATTTCGGAAATTTGTAAAAACATTTTTTTTAAAAAATTGAAAAGCCTGTCTGGGAGATACTTTATCGGCAAGCAGGGCAGCATCTTCGGCCGAAAGGTCAATATACGCATCCTTTCCGCGTATATAACTGGTATTTCTCCGTACCGTTCCGGAAAAAATCGGCCGATATCCCGGAGTCAGGGGACCGAGAACAAGTTCATCGACAAAACGTTCAAGCCGGCTGTCATCATCGCTTCCGACAACCAGATACCGGGTTTCAGTTCCGGCAGCATTCCCCTCTCCATGTGGAAAAAGGAACAGGAACCTCTGTGTGTCCGGGGAAAAAACGGTACCGAAAAATAAAAAGGCAAGCGTCAGCACGAATACCGCGAAAGCGGCTCCCTGCACTACCGGATGCGTTTCCCTGAGCGTTTTGCCTGTTTTCAGTACAAATCCGTAAAACTGTTTCATTGCGTTGCGGTAAATCCTCTTGATTGTTCAAAATGGGTAACAAAAGATACGAGTCCATTGTATATCCCCGAAGCGCACTTCTTCAAGTACCAGGGGTCCGCCAGCAGTGAAGCTTCTTTTTTATTGGTAACAAACCCGAGTTCGACGAGCACGCTAGGCATTTTGGCATTTCGGACCACAAACCATGCTTCTTCCTTCAATCCCCGGTTCTTGCTGTCCTTCCCTATCTGGTCTTCAAGCCCGTCTGATATGCTTTTTGCGATAAGAATGCTTTCCGTAGTGAATTCTTCTTCCATCATGGAATTGAGTATGGGCAGTATTTCAGCCGTTTCGGCACCGCTTTTGTCTATTACCGTCCTGCGATAGTCGGGAGACAGATACCAGACTTCAAAACCGGAAGAACGGGCATTGAACGCGGCATTTGCATGAATCGAGACATAGAGAATGGCTTCATGTTCATCGAGGTTAACCGAATTCGCAATGTCCACCCGGTTTTCCAGCGTGATATACCGGTCGTCGGAACGGGTAAGGAGTATCTGTTTGTCAGGCCATTGTCTGCGGAGCCGGGCATACAGATCTTTCGCCACGGTCAGCACGACATCCTTCTCCTGCACCGTTACCGTCTTCCCTTTCACAGACGCCTTGCCGACCGCGCCGGGGTCTTTTCCACCGTGTCCCGGATCTATGAGAATCGCGCCAACCCGGTACGAAACCGGCGGAGGCACCCGTGAGAAAAAACCCTCAAGCGAATCTCTGAACGATGTGCTCACCAGAAGGGAACCGTTTTGCATGGCCGGGGGATCAAGAATGACGGCTTCACGGTAATCAAACAGAACCAGGGCATCTCCCGCGCGGAAATTGGCCAGGTGCCCGTTTTTTTCGAGTACGGCAATGCCTGAAAGCGGATCCCAGAAAACACTGGCGGAAAGGGTTTTGCCCAGTTCCTGGAGCGTCATATGGGTACTTTCTTTTCCCTGGGAATAGAGCGGCAGTACCATGACGAACAGCGCGGCGATACCGAGCATTCTGGCGTGCTTTTTATTGTTCACAGTCATAGGTATACACTATTCCCTGTATTCCGCCTCTTAGCAAGGCATTCCAGTATCGGAGGCTGTTTTTTTTGCTGTGTCCGGAGAGTTTCCCCACCAAACCCGGTTCAATGGCAAGCGAACGGTTAATACTCTCCCTGAGAGTCCGCTTCTGCCAGTCCAGCGCCGTATCAAGGTATTCCACGAGCATCACGGGCACCGGAAGGGGTCCGTACTCCCCAAACAATACAGGAACCGCTCCGGTTTCACTGACCGCCGGAATACCTTCAAATGCGTAGGGGGGAAAGTCAGCAGACACGTCATTCAGGAACTGGTCTGTACGTGGATCAGGGGCTGCAAGACGCAGGAAGACAGCTGCGCAGGCCTCTTCTGCATACCGGCATGCTTCAGAAGGATCTTCTGATACTGCAAGACAATTTCCGCATTTTTCCACATTGTTTCGCGGGAAGGACACAATATCGCCGGCCCTGGCTCGGGGAAATACATCCCGTACGCCGGGCATTTTACCGGCCTGTTCCAGTCCGGTAACTTCCGCAACCGCGCCCGGAATGGAAATCCACGCGCGTTCTGCACACGTCCTTGAAATGCCCGGCTCAAGGGAAGCGGGGCGCTCTCCCACTGCGAGTGAAAGTGCTGCGCCGGTAAGATCAATGCCTGTGGAGTACGGAAAGGTCCAGCCGGACATGTAGCCGCCGGAAAGACGCGCCGCGATTTCTCCGATCATGGGTCCCTGCCCGGTCAGTTTTATATCCCCTTTGGCCGCACCATGTGTAAGTCCGAGCGCTTCGGCTCCCGCACGAAATACCGAAACAATACGGTCATACTGTTCGCCGGAACAACCTGCAGGAATGGTATGTCCCATTTCCACAAAATATGGCGGGAAATGTATATGCCGGTCAGCGAACCCCGTCAGATGGAATTCACCGTCAAATACCAGGGCTTCCAGGGAAAACTCGGGACCATCCATGTACTGTTCAATAATGGCTCTGCCGCTCCTGGAATAACTGATGGCATCGACACAGGCAGCGGAAAGACTTGCGGGATGGTCTATCCGCATGCATCCGCGGGCCCCCATATTGTCAACCGGTTTGACAACAACCGGAAACGTGATGCCTGCATCGTCCAGAAGCCGGTCAACGACGACTACGGTGCCTGCATCCACCCCGACACAACGGGGAGAAGGCAGTCCGGCACCGGCAAAACAGGCACGCATTGCGAGTTTGTCAGAAGCGTTTATCGCAGCCTGAAGAGAATGCCCTGGCAGACCGCATGCTTCTGCCGCAGCCGCGACCGGTACCGAAAAATCTGTTGCAGCGGTAAATATACCGTCGAGACCTCCGTCCCTTTTAAGGGACTGGGCAAACGATACAATTGATGAAACGTCCTTCAGATCGATAGGCTCAAAACGGTCTGCGAGCATACGGCAGGGAGCTTCGCTGTTTCCGTCAATAACCACGGTTTCCCAGCCACGTGAGCGGGCCGTCCGTATGGCAACTCCCTGCATGACACCGGCGCCAAGAATCAGTATGCGCTTGCTCATCGGGCATCCTCCAGCGTCCCCCGCTTCATGGCATACACCTCAAAGGTGTCTCCAAGACGAAGCAGGCGGGAACAGGCGTACAGAATTTTCCAGAACACGGAACCCGGCCTGAATCGCGCACAACCGGGGAATCGCTCGGGGTGGTGCCCGGTAGACCGTACGATCAGAGCCCGGAAACCGTACCGCTCAAGCTGCCTGTGAATACGCCCCGGCTCCATGATAGTGTAATGGTCTTCCGGACTGGAACTGAAAAATCTGCTCCGGGAAACCCGTGCCGATATGCCTGTTCCCGAAGGAGTGGAAAAAGCCAGAATGCCTCCGGGAACAAGAAGTTCCCGGATACGGGCAAATACCGGTTCAAGATCTTCAAAGTGTTCAATGACATACCACAGAGTAACTGCGCTGAACGGCTTCAGACTGACAACTGCGTCGGGAGGCAATGCCGGAAAGGCTGCGTGTATCGCAGGAATACCGAGTCTGGCGTTTACCCACTCAACCGCATCAGCGCATACATCGGTACCGACGGCTTCCCAGCCGGCATCCTTTGCCGCGGCCAGAAATGGCCCATACGCACAACCGATATCCAGAATACGCCTCTCTTCATCAGCAAGCAATGGAAGATACCGGCTCTGAATTCTGTTTATTATACCCATTCGCACAGTACCGTTTTGTCTGATATGCTCAAAATCATCGAGATACGTTTTTCCGTACTGCGCGCGGTACTCGTCAAAGAAATAATCCCGTCCATAGGAGTTGGCCCGGCCGGTTTGAAACGATGTATACAGCATGCCGCAGGAACGGCAGCGGGAAATGGTGCTTACCGGTCGCCGGTGGACGACACAGACCTCCGCTGAACCGCACAGCGGACAGGAAAGTCGCCGCGATCCGGTAAATGATGCGAGGAACCCGGCCAGATCACGCTGTACCGTTTCCGGAGTAATCCCCGACGGACGGGCGATACCCCGGCGGATCAGCTTTACCAAACCATGAACACGGATTTTCCCCGGCGGCAGCGCGCTGAATCCGGCATGCCGGGCAAGCTGATAATGGTATACGGTAGGAGAAAACAATATGACACGGCAGCCGGCGGCAAGTGCCTCGAAAGCGGTAAGCCCGTAATGAGTAATCACCAGATCGTAGGAAGCAAGCATTTCACGCAATTCGGAAACCGGCGGGATGATCCGTACGATTGACCTGTCTCCATCGTTTTTTTCCGATGCTGCATCCGGGTCAATACAAAATACTTCCGGAAACAAACGGGCTGCGGCCCTCGCCGCAGGCAACGCCTGGCCGGCTTCATTGTTGCCGCCTGCGGTGACCAGCACCCGCTCGATTATGGTACCCGCTCCGCTCTTCCGCCGCCGGGGAAGCCGCAAAAAGGCGGCATCCGCACAATTCGGCGGATTCTTCCGTTCGGGAGCGGGGATGGTATCGAGACAATAATCTGCGAGAATGCGGCCCGCTCCCCCGTCATCAAGACAGATAACCGGCGCAACTCTTTTGAGTGCCTGAATCTGGTGGCGTGTCGATCTGAAAAGATCAGTGACAATGACCGTCGCCGTGCCCGGTACCGTATCAGCGGTAATATCGGCGATATCACGGGAAACAGCGGCATCTCCCCGGGAAAGAACCAGGGAAACACGGTGATCGGCACGGAGCATCTGCGCAATTTCGCAGCAACGCCGCAGATGGCCGCTTCCCTTCCCGTTCCCGGATGCCGGAACCAGCACAATATGGTTTGTCGTATACTTCCATGCATCAAGCACCGCAGCGGAGGATGCCGGAAGAGGAATCCCCCGATCGGCAAGGCGGCGGGCCATCAGTGCCACCCGCTCGTAATCCGTGTCAAAATCAACCGTTATTCTCGCATCCGGATACCGCCAGGACTCCGGCGCCGGCTCTCGTTTACACCGGTATCGTTCCTGGTGGTTATACAGGGATGGTGCGACATGTTCCCGGTCAAAGGGAGAGTCGGTGCGCGTTGCCGCGTCAAGGAGATCATGGGCATTGATTATTTCCACTCCGGCCCCGTATGGAAGTCCGTCAAAGCCGAAATAACTGACGCCCTCGCCTTCAAGTTCCCGGAACCGGGCAAGAGCCGCTTCGGCTGCATCGGCAAAAACAAACGGATTGTCGCCCGTCGCCCGGATAACCGTATCCGCGCCGATCGACTGAATGACTGCGCAATACCGCCCAAGCACATCGTCCGGATCGCCGCTGATCAGGGTAAAACCGCAGGATTCGGCAGGCCGGGTGAACGGGTCAACAGATGCGGGGTCGCAGGCAAGCACATAGCGGTCCGCAGGTATGCGCGCGAGACTCTCCATGACCCGGACTATGAGCGGCTTGCCGCAAATATCCATGAGCGCCTTTCCGGGAAGCCGTGTAGAGTTTATCCGGGCCTGGAGAATAACGGCAGTCATCAGAGACAGGGCTCCCAGGAACGGACAAGATCGGGTGCTGAATGGAGAAAACGGAAGCGGTTTGTCCGTACCCAGAAACGCACCTGGGAAAAGTCGGACCATGCATTGGTAACGCCGGTTCCCGAACGGTGAAGGTAAGAAAAAAACCGGGACAGGGGCAGATATGCTTCATCATTACGCCGAACCGGTGCGAGGTTTTTAAGGAAAAATTTCATATAGGAATAGTCGGTGGTAATATCCTCGCGAGGCACATCTTCCTCATACGAAAGACGAAAGCTGGTTGAAAGGCAGATTTTCTCACCCCAGAGGCAGGAGCGGAAACCGAAATCAAGGTTCTGCCAGTAGGGATTCCTGATGGTGTGGTCGTAGCCACCCATGCGTATGAATTTGTCCCGGTTATAAATGCCGGTGAAATCAAACGGGTATATGGTAGGTGATTCATCCCGGATACAGGACATGGGTTCAACCTGAAACCGTTTCCCGTTGAGCGCGGGAACCATCTGTACCGGGAGAGACTCCATTCTGGGACTGGTCAAGAGCGGAGCCGTGCAAAGACGGTCGTCTTCAAGTACTTTTCCGAAAAACCGGCGGGGGATCCCCGATACGGTAACCCGCATATCATTCCAGACCACA
>CAZQEF010000109.1:0-5998 GCA_964592325.1 uncultured Treponema sp.
CCCTGTTTGAAAGCGGAAAACTTAAGAATGTTGCGGAATGCACCCAGTGCAAGCGTGTTGAACGCCGTCCGAAAGACTTCAAATAAGCACCGCCTTGAAACAAGGCTTGTCAAAAATAAACCGTCCGTACACCGGACGGTTTTTTTGACTAAAATTCCGGTATCAGGGCATACGCCAGATTTCAAGCTGACGCTGGATCAGCTCACGCCCTTCCTCGAGAATTCTCATCTGATCTTCCTTGCTTGCCGGAGCCGGATACACCTTGAGTACTTTTACCCGGTATTTTTCCCCCTTCATCTTTTGTATGAGATCTGACAGGGAATGTATTTTCCATCCGCCGTCCACCGCGCATACGGCGACCGGAAGCGGCAACTGATCCATGAATCGCCGAAATCCGGCGGCATGAAATTTGCCGGTATTCCCGTCACGTGAGCGTGTACCTTCGGGAAAAATGACCGGTATCCAGTTGTTGTCATGTACCCGCTGCGCAAAACGGTCAATCTCACGAAGCGCGCTCGAAGGGCTGCCGGTTCGTTTTACAAGACAGTGTTTGTGTGAACGGAGAATGAGCGATATTGCAGGAATATTGCGTCCCAGTTCCGCTTTAGCGACAAACCTGAGGCGCTCAGCCTCGAGATAGTGCATGAACAGAGGAATATCAAAAAGACTTTGATGATTTGATACAATCAGATACTGATCAGGCAAGAGGCCGTTATTGGTATAGTCGCCGGCAAACCGTAAACCCAAATACGTGGAGAGGACTGAAAAAAGGCGTCGGGAACCCATGGCAACACAATAATTGGACCATTTCCAGCTCAACTTTCTGCTTATTGCATATGCAACCCGGTTTACGATTGCTACCTGAGCCACTAATTGCGCAATACAGGCGCTCATGATCAGCAGTTTCATACAGGTCTCCTCAAGGATATAAAAAATGTTCTATTCGCGGCAGAATGTCCGGAAGCGGTTCGAAAGCGGTTGCCGTTTCCGGTATACTCTCGAGAAATACCCGCCCATACCGCTTGGCAATAATCCTCCGGTCCAGAACGGTTACCACACCGCGATCGGTGCTGCGCCGCATCAGGCGTCCGAATCCCTGGCGAAAACGAAGGGCAGCTTCCGGAAGGCTCAATTCCATGAACGCGTTTCCGCCCTTTGCTGTTATTGCTTCGGAACGGGCTTCAAGCACCGGGTTGTTGGGTACACGAAACGGCAGTTTGACTATAATGACCTGCAACAGTGTATCTCCCGGAGCGTCCACGCCCTCCCAGAACGAATCAGTAGCAAACAGGACACTTGACTCATCGTTCTTGAATGATTCAAGCAATCGCGTACGGTCATCATCACCCTGACGAAATACGGCAATACCCTGTGGGGAAAGCGCTTTTCGTGCATACTCACAAGAACGCGTAAGCATCTCGTAAGAGGTGAACAATACCAGGGCATGTCCGCAGGAAGATTGTATCAGGGAGACGATGGCATTTTCAACCCACTCGGAAAAGCTTGCCTCATCGGGAAGCGGACCGGTATCTGGAATTGCCAGCAATACATTTTTATCATACGGAAAAGGAGACTCAAAATCACCGGACAGAATGCGTTCTTCATCCACCATGGTTATACCGGTTCTCCGCATCCAGAAATTGAATGACCGGGCAATTCTCAATGTCGCCGAAGTACATATCACTGTATTGAATGGTTCAAAAACCCCTTCACACATCATGGGAGCGATTGAAAGCGGAGTCTGGACAAACCGTGGATACCAGACAGGTTCCGTCGCGCCATTCTTTCCTCCACGCGAAGAAAACCGGCTTTTTTCAATCCAGAATACTGATTCCGGCCGTTCAGCCCACTCCTGAAAATTGAGACAGAGCTGCCCGATAAACTCAAGCCTTCTCAGGGCAAATTTTGATTCCCAGACGACTTGATCACTCTGGTCTTCGTCGTCAATTCCCTCAATAACAGTTCTGATGATTCCGGTAAATTCGACGATGCCGGTACGTAACTCTTCCATGGCGGAAAAAAGTGCTGCCGCAACAGGCGCAGTTGCGGCAGACAGCCGCCAGGAGTACACCCCGTCAAGGATGGCAAGAGTCCGTTCCTCCAAGACCTGGAACGCACTCCGGATGCTTTCAATGGCCGAGCGGGCCGCACCTATTTCACCGCTGTGCGCGGAAATCCTTTCAAGTGCCGGAAGATGCCCGCCAATAAAGTTTTTGCGAACCCGGAAAAATACACCGAGCTGTTTGTTCAGTTTGAATCTGGTAAAATTTTCTGAAAAGAAACTGGTTGCCGCTGCTTCAATGGCATGAGCTTCGTCAAATACGATGTGATGAAAGGGAGGTAACACTGCTGTTCCATCGTAGCCCGCCCCCATCATGCGTGCTTCAAGATCGGCAAACAGAAGATGGTGGTTTACCACAAGAATGGACGCATCCGCCGCATCCTTGCGTACACGCATGACAAAGCAATCCTCACGCCTTGAACAATGCATACCCATACAGGCATCTGATTCCGATGCAATCCGCGACCAGATGCTGTCTTGCGGAACAAAGGAGAGATCAGACTTGCTGCCGTCAAGCGTGGATTGCGCCCATTGAGCTATTTTTTCAAGTTCTTCAAGATCCTCGTCAAAGAAATCGCGTTCTTCCAGGGCTTCTGCCAGCCTGCGGAGACACACGTAATTCTGACGTCCCTTCATGAGTACGGCTTTGACCGGTTCTCCCAGTATTCCCGATGCAGCAGGAATGTCTTTTTCCATGAGCTGCTGCTGCAGATTGATGGTGCCGGTGGAAACAACCACCCGTTCATGATTTGTACAGACCCATTTCATGACCGGAAGAAGATACGCGTAACTCTTTCCGACTCCGGTTCCGGCCTCAAAAACTCCGATGGAAGCAGTATTGAAAGCGCGGGCAATTGCCGCGGAAAGAGCCATTTGTGACGGTCGTGGCTCATAGGTGTCGTTAGTGGCGGCAAAGGGACCGCATTCACCAAGAAAGGCTGCAGTTTCCGCCTCGTCAAGCAATACCTTCTCGCGCCGCAACACCGGCTCAACAACGACGTATACGTCGCTTGCAGTATTGTTAATAATATAAAAACCGGTTCCCGACTCGGCCATGCTGGAAGCAATGCCAAGATCTGCTTCACTGGGAGCAAGAGTTCCTGATGGATGATTGTGAACAAGCACGTCCGCTTCAAGCGCGGCAGAACGGACAAGGGGAACAGCGGAATCATTACCGCGCGCACATACGGCAACCCGGGTTATCATACCGTCACGATCAAGAAAACCGGTGAAAAAGACTTCATGACCGCCCGCGTCGGCTATGGCCTCTGCAATACGGGCGCGAACATCAGGCGCAATGCGCTTTTCTGCATCTTCCATTGAACAGCCTTCTTTCCGGTGAAAAAAAAAGGGTAAGGACCCCAGATCCTTACCCTGCTTCGTCCTTTCAGACTTCGCATCTCCTAGGGGAATTGAACCCCTGTTGTCGGGATGAAAACCCGATGTCCTAACCACTAGACGAAGGAGACATGAACCGTTGCCGGTTGTTGCGATGTATGCAACGAAGATATATATAACAAAGGAGCCGAAAGATGTCAATACGGTTCAGGAAATATCCAGCTTTTTGGCTATAAGCAGCCGGAGTTTTGCTTCTTCATTCTTCCGGTATCCCAGTGAAACCGCCTTGTCAAGATCGGCAAGCGCTTCGGTATATTGCTCCAGATTGTAGTATGATTGTGCGCGGCGGAAGTATACATAGGGTTGAAACTGGTTCAGCTCAAGAGAACGGGTAAAGGATTCAACCGCTTCCTGTTCACGGCCCATAACGGACAGCACTATTGCAATGTAGTAATGCGGACGGAATCCTTCTGGGCTGTATTCAGCGCTTTTCTTGAAATCCTCGAGCGCCTGCTCGTACAGGGAACGGGCAAAATACGACATACCCCGGTGCTTGTATATGACCGAAAGTACGGTATCATTTGGTTTCTGCTGGATAATTTTCGAATATATCTCACTTGCCCGTATCAGGTTACCGCTGTTATGTGACTCAATCGCATCAAGGATCATGTCATCTATAGTACCGGTTATGTACGGCGACGGGGGACTGTACGGCTCTCCCGTTACGCGGGACATGTCATCCGCAGGAGACGGTGAAGCAGACAAATCAAGCGCGGATCCAACATCTGCCTGATGATAAAAACTTCCCCGTCGCTTGTCCAGTTCACGGTTTAACTTGTTCTGATAATCACGAATTTCCTGGAATATGATATCTGCAAGACTCAGACTGGCGTTAATCGAAGCAAGCTTGCGTTTCAGGGGCAAATCAAAGGGTGAGAACTCGCTTTTATACACCAGTTCATGCTCAACTTCTGCCCATGCATCCTGGAGGATGGTTCTGATCTGTACTTCAAATATCATCCCCGATGGAAGAACAAGCCCTTCCTGTACCGATTCGGGTACTGCAAGAAGAATATGAGTCGATTCATAGCCAAACTCGCGAAATGTCCGGTCCGCGCCTTTTCGCTCCACTTCCAGCACGGTGAACTGTTCCTGAAGCTGCTTTTCAACTTCTGCAAGATCCTGCAGGAAAGCGCAAATTATTCGGATACCGATTAAATCCGAAAGTACAGGAAGGTCATCGGTCGGTTCAAGACCGTCGGAAATGATACGGAGCAGTTTACGATAATAGCTTGTGAAGCTTTTTAAACGGGTTCTGAACGTTGGACTCGAGGAGACTATTATCCGGTCCCTCAGCAGGTTCTCAAGGCGCTCCAGAACGATGTGAAAGCCCGGTTGATACTTCTCGTATTGCTGTTCAAGAAACTGTTTATCAGGCAACCAGCTGGCTGTATTGTGCTGTTTCGGCATACAAAATCAAGTATACGGTCAAAACACCAGGTACGCAACTCAAACTGCACAGAAAAAAAAAGGGAACCCGAAGGTTCCCCTGTTACAGTCTTATAGCTGTTTATTCGGTTGTAGTCGCAGCAGGTGCAGCTTCGCCGGTTGCACTGGATCCTGCAGCAGCCGTGAATCCCTGTTCGGTAGCCATCTTTTCCTGTTCAAGGAAACGAAGTACCTGGATTCCGCCAAACCGTGCAACTTCATGCTGTTTGCGTTCCCTTTCCTTCTGGGTATTGATTCCCCAGAGGTCTTCGTCTGCAAAGTCACGGACAGTATTGAGGATGGCCTTGTCATATACAACCTTGACATCCTTGAAGTAACCGATAAAGTCTCCACCGTCATGAGCAGCATCACGGGTAACCAGAAGTCCCATGAACTTTACATAGGGGAAAGCAGTGGGATATACCGGATACAGGCGAACTTCACGGGTACGTACTTCGGAAACATACGCGGGGTTGCGCCATACAAGCTGCCGCCAGCCGTCAAACTGAAGATAACCCATGAAATAGCGCTGATCGTTATTGTTTTCATCCCGGAGCAGAACATACAGCCCGTGGGGGAAGTTCATACCGTATGTGTTGACGGCAATTTCCTTGATAACGGCAACATTCTTTATTACACCGTAACCGTCTTCAAAGCGGCTGATGCCGGCTGCACGGTCTTCATCGGTCGGTTTCTGAACAACACCGTCATCGGAAACCTGTGCCATGGGTTCATAGCTCGGAATCTCGAAGGGGGGCTTTATTTCAGCGTTTGCATTGCTGTTCCAGGTAGGAAAGTTTACGCGGATACCAATAATGGTTTCACCGGCAAATACTTTTGCGTTCTGGCTAACCGGAGCGGCAATCGCGCGGGATACAGATACACTCTTTACATTTCTGGCAGAAGAGTTGAGCGCTACTTCCCAGTTCTGAAGTGCGAGTGAAGTCCGCATGAGCGCCTTCTGTTCGTCGGTAAATGAAGCTCCCGCAACAGTGGAATAGTCCATCATAGTCCGGCGATTGTGTGTCATATTACCGTCAGGTCCCTGGATGATATCCGCATCAAGTTTGGCGAAATCAACAAGAACCGCTTCTTCGGCCATCGCAAAAG
>CAZQEF010000110.1:0-5962 GCA_964592325.1 uncultured Treponema sp.
CGGAACGACGTGAGTACATCATGAAGAATCTTCTTGCGGAGGTAGACGTATAACCATGGATTACATCAGAAGCCTTTTTAACCGCAATTTTCTCGAGTATGCGAGTTACGTTATCCGTGACCGGGCTATTCCGGATCTTGAAGACGGATTAAAACCGGTTCAACGCCGTATTCTGCATTCCCTGTTTGAAATGGATGACGGCAAGTTCCACAAGGTTGCGAATGTTGTCGGTCATTGCATGAAGTATCATCCCCATGGCGATGCGTCCATAGGCAATGCGCTTGTTGTTCTTGCAAACAAGGAATTGTTCATAGACCGCCAGGGTAATTTCGGCAATGTTATTACCGGTGACGCCGCCTCGGCCGCACGGTATATTGAGTGCCGGGCGACCTCGCTTGCGAAAAACCTGTTTCATAATCCTGATATCACGCGATATCTCCCGTCCTACGACGGACGGAACCGGGAGCCGGTCGCGTTCAGGGCGAAGCTTCCC
Organism: uncultured Treponema sp.; assembly: GCA_964592325.1. Lineage (GTDB taxonomy): Bacteria > Spirochaetota > Spirochaetia > Treponematales > Treponemataceae > Teretinema. Next base: position 494 of record CAZQEF010000110.1, read on the forward strand.
ATCGTGCTGCTTACCGGAGCCGAGGGAATCGCGGTCGGCATGTCAACCAAAATTATGCCGCATAATGTATGCGAGGTCATAGAAGCCGAAAAACTCTGTCTTGCCGGAAAGGACTTTGCGCTTTATCCGGATTTCTTTAACGGCGGCCTTGTGGATGTTTCCAACTACGACGACGGACTCGGCAAGATACTGGTCCGGGCCAAACTGGACACTTCGGATGAAAAGCGCATTGTCATACGGGAGATTCCCTACGGTACCACGACCGAGAGCCTCATCGCTTCGGTCGAGAATGCCGCCCGTTCAGGAAAAATCAAGATTTCTGAAATAAACGATTACACCTCTGATGCCGTTGAGATAGAACTCAAACTTCAACGCGGTGTGTATTCGAACGATGTTGTGGATGCCCTGTACGCCTTTACCGATTGTGAAATGTCAATATCCTGCAATCTTCTGGTAATCCGGGACAATATGCCGGTGCAGATGACGGTGACTGACGTTGTACGGGATCACGCAAAACGGCTTGTTGCCATACTCAGGGAAGAGCTTGTTCTCGAGAAGGAGAACCTCACCGACAAGCTGCACATGCGGACACTGGAGCGTATTTTCATCGAGGAGCGCATATATAAGCGAATCGAAACCATGAAAACGGCTGAAGGGGTTATCAATGCGGTATTGAAGGGATTTGAGCCCTTCCGGGCAGAACTCATTCGGGACGTTACTCCGGAGGATGTAGAGCGTCTGCTTAAAATTCCGATCCGCCGGATTTCATTGTACGACATAAACAAAAACCGGGAAGAAGTTGCCGCCATCAATGCGCGCATCAAGGAAATCAACCGGCTTATGAAGAATCTTGTTGCCTATGCAATAAGCGTTCTTGACGGCATACGCGAGAAGATTCCTGCCGAGTCGTCGGACCGCCGTACTGCCATAGAGAGTTTTACCAAGATCGACGTAAAGGAAGCAGTTTCAAGAAACGCGTCCCTGCGGTATGACCGGTCTTCAGGGTATCTGGGAACCGGTGTTGCAACGGGGACAGAGTTGATGAAGGTAAGCCCGTATGACCGCGTGGTTATTCTTCGGCGCAGCGGTATCTACACGGTCATGGATGTCCCGGAGAAACTTTTCGTTGACAAGGGCCTGTGGTATTGCGGCCTGTCCGACAAGGAAGTTCTCTCGGAGGTCCTTTTTACCATTGTGTACCGGGACGGAAAAACCGGATATCCCTGTATCAAGCGGTGCCGCATTGAGGGATACATCCTGAACCGGGATTATCTCATTGTTCCCGATGATGCAAAGATTCTTTTTGTCAGTACAAAAGGGTCGTTTGAATTTACGGTCAAGTATACGCCGAAACCGCGTATGAAGACCCGTATGCAGGTGTTCAATGTAAAGGATTTCCGGGAGAAGGGGCTTAAGGCTCAGGGTGTGCGGCTTGCACCGCGTGAGGTTTCTTCCGTGGTCATGGGAGCTGTCAAAGACGAAGATGCCGGAGATGCGGGAACCACGAAAACGAAAGGTACGGGAAAGAGCGGATCCGGAAGAGGAAAAACACCGAAAAAGCCGGCCGGGAGATAAAAAGAAGCTGCCTGCCCGGATGCGGCCGGCAGCTTTTTTCTGTCAGTTAATTTTAATGCTTACCGTTGTAGCGGTGCTGCCCGATCCCGAGCCGGAGACGCGGGGTACGCTGCTGCCGCCACCTGTTGCGTCATCAATGATTGATTTCTTTTCAGTTGCCGGGAGCGATGAAAGCGAAATGGTTCTCATATCCCGTTTCTTGCCGGCCGCAGCGCCTTCAACGACACCGTTGGGTATGTTGAAACTTTGTCCTTCCCGCCCGGTTCGGCCCTTCCCGGCTCCCGCCGTGACGCGTACTGAACCCTGCTGCACAATAATGCGGGTTCCCGCTTCAAAGACAGTTCCCCGCACGGACGCGGTAGCGATCGGACTCCTGACTGTAAAACCGTTTCGTTTCTTGTTGTAGGAATTGACTTCGGCCCGTACATTTCCAACTTCTATGAACACTTCGGTATCGACAACTTCCTCTTTTTCGGCAAGTTCAACGAGCGTCATTCGGGTAAGGGGGCGGACTGTCAGTATTGACGCTCCGAGCTTCACGGTCGCGTTGGACCTGAATCCGGTTGAGATCATGGTTCCCGATGCGATGACATCTCCCTGTTTGAGCGGCTTCCATACGTTGTTGGAACCCTTGTATTCCGCCTTCCCCTCAACACTGATAACAGTGCCTTCAAGGGCGGCAAGATTTACTGTTACCGCAAGTGTCATAATCAATATTGCAACAGTCATTTTTATCATACGCTTCCTCCTGGGAAAACCGGATGCTACAGGTTGAAAACAACCTTGAGTTCCGCCTGGTATGTCATGTCCTCATCCTTGGGAAACAGCAGTGCTCCCGATCCCCGCATTCTCAGATCGCTGGTTGCCCTGAATGTTGCCCCGGCATTGACTTCTGTGGCCGTGTACAATCCGTCGAAGCCGTCCACTTCCTGCGGGTAGAGGAATACGGCGACACTTGCGTCAAGATTGAACATGTCCATGGAATTGTAATTCACGCCTGCCGTTCCCTTGATGATGTTGGAGAAGCCACCGGTATACAGGGTCCCCGCATCCTGGAAGGTAACCGGCTGGAAGTGGGAGAAGAAATCATCCTCACCGCTTGTGTACAGTATTTCGGTATATATCTGTGTGGCAGGAAGGGGATCATAGTCCAGGCGACCAACGGCAAGAATGCTGTGCAGTGAGTAAGTGTCATCAGAATCGAGAACACCGGTTTGAAATGTTCCGGAAACAGTGTAGAAAAGGGTGGGGTTAATCGGTCCGGTAAGCATGACCGTTCCATACACCGTGTGCATTACTTCCTCGGGGGATGAATCGAGATGATCCCTCATATCGTATTGTCCCAGAGCCTGGAAAAGAAGATCGGAACTGCCGATGAGTTCCGGAATATGGAATACCATTTTTCCCACAATCCGCCGGGCACCGATTGCGTAGACATCATCTGTCGCCGAATCCGCGGCATCATCAGCGGTCATGAGTGTTTCTTCCTGCCGCGCGTTCAGAAGTCCGGTATAACCGGCAAAGAAAGAAAGATTGCCGAATCCGCTGACTGCTTCCAGAATGAAACCGTCCATGCCCTGATTGAGGATTATTCCGGTACTGTCTGAAACGGGGAAACGCCCGATGTCGAGAAGGATCATGCCGGAATCGTCATTCCTGACTGTTGTTGAAAAGCGCAGCAGGTCAACGTCAAGGTAATATTCATAATCGCCGGTTTCAGCCGGTCGTGACGCATAAATACTGCCTTCGAAGGCCAGAGATGTCGTGTTCGCGTTGTTGAACGGGAAGGTTCCCCACAGTGTAGCCTTGTGCTCGGTAAACACATCTGCCTCTTCCAGTTTGGTAACGCCGATTTTGTTCATGAGTTCAAGACCGTAATCGGCAGCGGCAAGCAGTGAAACGGTGCAGAGCAGTGCGATGGTAAAAAATGCGGTAGAGCGGATTGTTTTCATTCGTGTGCCTCCCCGTCCTCAGTGCGAGGATCCCTGAGCTCTGTTTCCGGGAACATTTCGGTGAACCGGTTCATTGTCTGAACCAGTTCCTGTCCGCCCAGTATATGGTCAGGATCCGTTCCTGCTGTCCAGAATCCGTTTGCCTTGAGTTCTCTCCACGCATACCGGGGTTTCTGTGTTGCAGACCACATAAGGCCGCCCGGAAGCTCGTAACTGCGCATGAGAAAGAAGGAAACAGCCTTTACACTGACAGAGTCCTTTGCTGAAGTTCCTTCGGGAAAGGACTCAAATTCTTTGCACCAGTTGAATGCTTCTTCCGGGGTCACATCCTTTCCCGCTTGTGCCGCTATAAAATACGAAAAATCTCCGTATGATGCCTGTTCTTTATTCAGTATGTCCGACACGATTGCAGCTGACTGGCTGAACATCGGCAGCAGGCAAACCATAGAGAAAAAAAGCAACGCATATCTTTTCATGTTGTATTCTCCTTACCCGTAAAGAAAAGATCGACACACCGGGAATCCGGCAAAATCTGGATGGTTGTGCCACTTTTTGAAAGGACTCATGCTGACTCCTCTTGAGCTAAAGTATAGGACAGAAGCCGGGAAAAAAAAACGCTTTTCGTCAAATTTCCGCATTTTTAGTGTATGCTATACTACAGACAGGAAGTCCTTTCACGAAGGAGTTTTTTGTGGAACACTTAAAGTCACTGGCGGAGCTGTTCAGGAAGAAACTGGAATATTTTTCCGCTCTTATTGCCCTGCTTCTTTTTGTGCTTTTGTCCATTACCCGTTCCGGTGTTGTTACCGAACACGGTATGTACGATACGCTGCTCCATCTGAAACCGGCTCCCCGGGAACGGGATGACATTCTGCTGGTCAATATAGACGATGCAGCCATTGAAGAAATCGGTGCCTGGCCCTGGAGCCGGGACATACTGGCAGATACACTCATCCGCCTCAGGGAAGTCGGCGGAACATATGCCGTATTCGATATCGAATATCTTTCACCCGGTCAGACCGGTGTGAACCGTTCCTATGTCCGCAACGAATTTCCCGAAGAATACCGCTCCGTCCAGGAGGAAATACTTGCGTATATAGCAGAATTTTCCTCCGCGGTATATGACGGCAGCGTTCCCCGCACGTATGTACCGGAAGTATCCGCGGAAATGGAAGCATACATCGCATCGAGAATGACCGGGCTTTCAAATACCATTACTGGTAGCATTTTCCGGGATAATGACGGCTATTTCGCCGATGCGCTTGCTTTCTTCGGCCAGGCGTACCTCACCATAAATACGGAAAGGATCAACGAAAATGAAGAAGCGGCCGCGGCGGAGGAATACGCCCGGAACAATATGCTCGTAACCGGTGTTGTTGATCCCGGACGACTCATAAATGCCGAGAATGAAAAGACGCGCCGGGACAGCCAGTTTGAAAAGGGGCTGACTCCTGCGATCCTGCCGCTGCTCAAGCGGGTGGCAGGCGCCGGATTCCCCAATGTATATGTTGACGAGGACGGGGTCCGGCGGCGCATGCCGCTGCTCGTTGAATATGAAGGCGCGTATGTGCCGCAGCTGGTATTCGCGCCAATCCTCGATATTCTTGATCCTGAACGGATAGTCCGCAAGGATTACCGTCTTGTTCTCGAGAATGCCCTGGATCCGGAAGACCCGTCTTCCGGTGTCAGGAAGAATATGGTACTGCCTCTTGATGAAGACGGACGTTTGCTGATCAACTGGCTCAAGAAGCGGTTTTCCGAAAAAGATGATCCCGAGCTGGGCAGTTTTTCCAGTATTTCGGTATATGCCCTCAAATATTGCGACGAACTTGAAGAGAAGCTGATTGACAATCTTGTGTCCCTGGAGTCCATGGGAATTCGTACCGCGCAGGGGTACCTTCCGTACCATGATGCTGTACTCTGGCTCCGTGCTTCCTGCCGG
>CAZQEF010000111.1:0-5933 GCA_964592325.1 uncultured Treponema sp.
GTATATTTATACATTTTTTTTGCATATTTATTACTTTTTTAGAAAGAATTCACTATTTGCCGCTTCATCAAGGCTTTCTATCCTCTTCCAGACCTTATCAAGCACAGTACGTGACGGTTCAACCATATCCGGAACAAAAACGGTCAACATACCGGCTTTCTGTGCGGCACGCAGCCCTGCATCAGAATCCTCAAAAACAACACAATCCCCGGGGCGTTCTACACCGAGACGATTCATTGCAAGAAGAAAAATATCAGGAGACGGTTTGCCGTTTTCAACTTCGGAACCAAACGCATACGCATCAAAATACCGGGTAAAGCCGGCGCGTTCGATCATCCACCGGGCAGAAGATTCACTTGTGGAGGTTGCAAGGGCGATCGGAATTTTTTGTGAAACAAGATATTCAAGAAGTACTGTCACACCGGGCTTCAATGGCGGACCATTCACTTCCATACGTGCATGCATCCATTTCCGGGCCTCGTTTCCGAATTGTTCATACGGAAACCCGGGTCCCATTTCATTCATGACCCGTTCACGGGTATCCTGGCTGTTCAAACCGACACATTCCAGAAAAAGCGAATCCCGCATCCGGTAACCGGCTTCTCCGGCAATTTCACGCCAGGCGGTGCAACACAGGACCTCGGTGTCAAAAAGGAGTCCGTCCATATCAAAAATCGCCGCATGTATCATGTGGCGATTATAGGTGAAAAAAATGATTATATCTATGGCGCGTCAGGCAACATACGCTTCAAGCCGGTTCATACGCGCCGGATTCTGCAGCCGACGGATGGCTTTTTTCTCTATTTGCCGTATGCGCTCTTTCGTCAGGCTGAACCGGTCGCCAATCTCCTTGAGCGACATTGCGCGATTACCGTTCAGACCAAACCGGAGCCGGAGAATTGTCGCTTCCTTTTTCGTCAGCGTCTCCAGTACTTCATCAATATCATCCCGCAGGGAATTCTCGATCATGAGTTCTTCAGGCTGGTCATACCGTCCATCTTCAACAAAATCTCCGAGAGTACTCCCATCACGATCGGCAAAAAGAGGCACATCGAGAGAGACCATATCACGGGAGATATTGATAATATCCCGTACATGATCCTGACTCATGTTCAGGAGGCTGGCGATCTCACGAAGTTCGTGTTCCTCTCCCCTGCTTGAATCAACTTCCTTCCGTGCCTTGTCAATCTGCACAAGTTCGTTCGCGCGGTTAAGGGGAAGGCGAATCATTCGAGATTTTTCGCATATTGCCTTGAGAATTGCCTGGCGTATCCACCAGACGGCGTAAGAAATGAAATGATATCCTTTTGTGGCGTCGAAACGTTCCACAGCATTTATCAATCCGATATTTCCTTCGCTGACAAGATCCATGAGAGGCAATCCCTGATTCTGGTATTTCTTGGCAACGTTAACAACAAAGCGTAAATTGGCCTTTACCAGCCTGTCCTGTGCTTCTTTGTCACCGGAGGCCGCTTTTATAGCCAGATCATATTCTTCTTCACGGGTCAAAAGTTTTACCTTGTTAATCTCTTTGAGATATGTGGAAAGAACGGAATTGTCATTCTGTACCCGTTTTACATTCGTATTAACCATATGTGCCCTCCTGTATGCAGTATCATGTTATATATAACAAGCAAATTGCATGCCAATTATCCAAACGGAACAGCATTTATAAGAATAGTCCTATCTCATTGTAATATAAAGAATTATATCCATGATAAACACGAAGAGATTACATCAAAGAATAGCTGTCGTGTTAAAATGACTCATGACGACGAAAACCGCGTGATACTGTAGCATTATGGGTCAAAATGACCGGGACATTTCCGGAAAAGTGCTTTTTGCTTGACCCCGGTCCGCATTTTTTCGTATATTTCATTAGCAGGAGGATCTCAATGAAAGTAAAACCATTGGCAGACCGTGTTCTTGTCAAACCGGAAAAACTTGAAGCAAAAACCGCAGGCGGAATAATCATTCCTGATACCGCACAGGAAAAAACACAAACCGCCGTTGTAGTTGCCATTGGCGACGACAAGGAGAAAATCAAGGTTACGGAAGGTCAAAAGGTGCTGTTTGAGAAATATGCGGGAACAGCAGTAAAAATCGACGGCGAGGATCATCTCATTCTCAAAGCCGCCGACGTTATCGCCGTAATCAGCTGATACCATCTTCTGAACGGGACAAAGGATCTGCGACGGAGAAACGTCCTGCAGGTCCTTTTTTTTATTCCCCTGCCCTGATCCGTTTTAACAATGAACGCGCCTGGTGGTTATCGGGATCCAGCTCAAGCGCATACCCCAGAACGCTCTCTGCCCGATCAGATGAATGCATTGACTCAAGTATAACCGCAATTCTGTACTGAATACTGCTCTCAACCTGCCTGCCAGGAGCCATTGATGCCGCGATAATAAGTTCATCTACCGCCTGATCATGTTTACCCGATCGGTCATGAACAACAGCCGCATTTGCAAGTCCCATCCATGCATAGTTCTCGTCATCTGCCATTTCCATGAAATATGATGACGCTTTCTCGGGCTTGCCCTGTCTGGCGGCCTGAAATGCCTCGTAAAACACATCCGGACCATCCGGACGGGTACTGTTAAGGGAGAAAGCCGTATCGTACGAACCACTGGAAAAAAAATACCAGAGGGCATAATCATAAGCGATCGGGCTTTGGGGAAACCGTTCAAGAAGATTCCACACCTGTGCCTCAATACGTTCATTATCAGGTTGTGAAAGAAACGGTACAAGACGAATGAGTTCAATATGCACTCGGGGATCATTTTTGACAACAGGATCACTGAGAGCGCGCAATAAATACTTATGGGCAGATTCTGCTCCAGGTCTGGAGATTCTTGCTTCCTCTTCCATGAGTGTACTGACAAATCCTGCTTCAGCAAGCCGCCTGGTTACTGAATCCCCGGTTTCCATATCCGGATTCATGCGTATCTCATGGGTATACAGTGCCAGAACAGGGAAATACGAGGGGAAAATATCAAGACAGCGGGTAAGATCATCCATTCTGTCATCAAGGTTTTTTCCGCTTACCGCCCGGTTAAAATAGGGCACGGAAGAAAAATCAGGGTGCTCCAGTATCACCTGTTTCCAGAAAGACCGTGCTTCATCAATCCTTCCCAGTTTGCAGCAGGAATCAGCAGCCAGCAACAGTTCTGCAGGAGCATAAGGATTTTCAGTATCCGCAGACCGGTACAGTGTACACACCTGCTCATGAAAACCTGCATCATGGCACAACAGTGCGGTCAAATAGCGATAACGGTCAGATTTAATTCGTAAAAGAATATCACATGCTTCTACATATTCGCCCCGCGAAGCGTGGAGAACAGCAGCATACTTTGCGAACTCGGGATTTGCACTGATACGGTACGCCGTGGTCAAATATGCCGGATCAGGTACCGCATCAAGACCCTGGCCGGTAAAAAACTCAACACCGAGACGGGCGGCAACCGCAGCATAAGGAGATTGTAAAAGGGGAGATGAATATTCCTCAGCTTCAGAAAAACGTTCCAGCTGTATGAGTGTATCACACATGACCGCAGCCAGCGTTTCATTCGCCGGTAACCGGGACAGGGCAGAACGCAGAGTGTCAACACTTTGTTCATATGCCTGTAATGATCGCTCCCGCTTGACCAGCGAGAGCCACTGTCCCGCGCTTGTCGCATGCTTTCTGGCGCGAACAAGTGCAGTGAGAGCTTCATCCGTTGAGCCTGTCCTGATAATTGAATCAATATGCTCCAGTGCTGGAATAAAAGCAGAATAACGGGAATCGCTGCCACAGGAAAGACATAGCCACATAACCAGACAGCAGGACAGAATCAAATACAACCCTGTTAGCCGGCGGCCAAATAAAATCATGACAACACAGCACCTGCAGATTTCTTGCGTATACTGTCCAGAATTGCATTCACAAACCGGTAGGACTCGTCTGAACCGAATTCCTTACAGATATCAACCGCCTCATCTATAACGATGGAAGGATGCATATCCTTTTGAAAAAGCAGTGAATATACACTGATTCTGATAATAGCCAAATCGACACGGTTAAGACGGTTAAAATCCCAGTTTGCGAGATTAGCCTTGATTTGCGTATCAATTTCTTCAATGTTCTCTATAGTGCCGGAAATAATAAGGCGGGGAAAGACCAATCCTTCCTCGCCAAGTTTATCCAACCGGGACGGTTCAACCCAGTCAAAATCAAGCAGTTCTTCAACCGGCCGATGCGATACGTCCCAGGCATACAAAGCCTGGAACGCAATTATTCTGCCTTTCCGTCTTCCTGCCATTGTACTACCAGGAAAGCGCATTATCCAGATCAGCGCCTGAACGCAGGATCTGGTAATTCTCGGGTTTTCGCAATTCGGTAATCAACTGATTCAAGGCAGTGCTTATTGCCTGATTGGTCGCCTGAATGTGCATATTGTTTTTGATGTATTCATACAGGGTTACATTGCTGCCAGGCTTTATGACATCACTCAGTGAAAGAATCTTTGCAGAAAATTTCTCCTGAACAATAAAACACTGAAAATCATTCTCTGTTTCCGTTACATCGGAAACCTCGTTAACAGACATATTGAATATTTTCAGAAGTGCTTCCATTGAAATGCCAAGCTGCTTTGAGGCTGCACTGTTCTTGTTTACAAACATTTCACCGGCTTGATATCCGGAACCGGCTTCCTGTGAGCGAATCCTGAGTTCCCCGGTACTTTTCGGATCATCACGAAGTTTGCGATGAAGATCACGGAGCTTTGTTTCCGCACCAGAGGGGTTGTCACCTTTTGACGCAACTACAAGAAAAATCTTTACCATGTCAGGCTGTACAAAGCTCTGCTTGTTCAGCTCATAATAGGAACGAATATCGTCATCGCTGGGACCGGCCATATTCTGAAGATCATTCTGATTTTTGGACATAACATACCGCTGGGCGATAATCTGACTGCGAAGGAAGTTCTTGTAATCGGCAAGACTCATTCCATTCTGGGCACGCATATACTCATCAAGAGAGAGACCGGTCTGCTGTTTGATAAGCTGTGAAAATTCTGCCTCAGTAACGTTACGACCCACCTGCTGTGAGATCATCTGAAGAAAATTCTGGTTCACATCAGAATCAGGAACACGCAATCCTTCTTTTTCTGCTGCCTGCACAACAAGCCGCTCATTTATGATGGTGTCGAGCACCTTTTTGCGTTCATCAATAGTCATAACCCGGCCCATTTCCTTTTGATACGCTTCAACACGGGCCTTTAGCTGCCGGAGGGTAATCGGCTCGTTCTTCTGGATCCGTACCGTCGCAATAGGCTGCAAATCGGATTGAGCCACAAGAGATCCTGCAATCAAAAGATTCATGCAAATAAAAACACCTAAACGCTTCATATACTACCTTCTTTGTTCATCTCAGAGTATTCTCCCTGTAAACAGTATATATTACCGGAGGTTACGACCTCAGCAGTTTTCAAGAACCGCACGTATGCGCCGTACACCCGCAGATGATGATTGTTCCTTCATTATTTTGAATGTACCCATTCCCCCGGTTCTCTCTACATGAGGCCCGCCGCAAACTTCCTTTGAAAAGCTGCCGATTGAATACACCTTGACGACATCCTCGTATTTATCACCAAACAACGCGACCGCACCGGATTTTTTCGCTTCCTCAAGTGGCATGATTTCCATGACTACCGGAAGATCTGCCTGTATCTGATCATTCACGATTTTTTCTACAGCCGCGATTTCTTCCTGGGTCATGGGCTGAGGATGAGTAAAATCAAACCGCATACGCTCAGCGGTGATATTTGAACCTTTTTGGGCGATATGATCACCGAGAACCATCATAAGTGCTTTCTGGAGAAGATGCGTTGCGGTATGATATGCAGTAGTTTTCTCGGAATGATCCGCCAGACCGCCCTTGAAAACCTGTTCGC
>CAZQEF010000112.1:0-5921 GCA_964592325.1 uncultured Treponema sp.
AAAAAAACAGATTGAATCATTCCATATCCTTATTCGCGCCAGGCTTGCAGCACACAGGGAATATCTCCCACCCGGGTGAGGAAGTCTTCATCAGCTGCTACCTGTATCTGGGTGGCAGCCTTGATTGTATACATGCGCTGCGGTGTATCCAGATGTAAATATACTGAACAATTCCCGGAAGATTCAAACAAAAAATCACGGAGATGGGTAATGTCCTTTTCATCCTGGACGAGGGGATTGAGCTCAATGTGCAGCTCACGAATTGCCTTTTCTTCAAGCTCGTCAGGATCAAGAAGCTGTTCCACGAGAAAACCGGGGTTCTCCCGTGAAAAATCGACCTTGCCGGTTATACCCCATACGGTATCAGGCAGCGCCTTTTCCCGGCATTTTTCCCAGACAGAGGGAAAGAAGGTAAGATCTATGCTTCCGTTGAAATCTTCCAGCGCACCGAATCCCATCCATTTCCCTGTTTTTGTCTGGTAGGGACGGACCGAACGTATCATGCCGACCACTGTATAGAGTTTCTCCTCCCTTGCCCGGTCAAGGTGTCCGAGATCGAGAGTTGTCGCCCGTTCAAACGACTTGCGGTAGTCGTCGAGCGGATGTCCGGAAATGTAGAATCCCAGGAGTTCTTTTTCCGTCCGCAGCTTTTCCTGTTTGGGCCAGTCGGGCAGATCGTCGAAGACAAATTCGACAAATTCCTGCACACCGGAGTCTTCAAAGAGGCTAACCTGACCGAATTTGGTAGCATCCTTCTTTGCCGCGGCATGTTCCATTGCCCGTTCGAGATTGGTAAGGAGCGTGGATCGGAATTGACCAAAATTATCGAAGGAGCCGGTCTGAATGAGTACTTCAAGTGCCCGTTTGTTCACAGTGCGCAGATCTACGCGGTCAAGGAACTCCATGAACGACGTGTACGGACCGTTCTCTTCGCGTTCATGTACAATCATGTCCGCGGCCTGTTCTCCGAGCCCCTTGATGCCCAACAGTCCATAGACGATTTTCCCGTCCACGACAGAAAAGAGGGCCTCCGAGCGGTTGACGTCCGGCGGGTCGATGGCAAGGCCCATTTTACGGCTTTCGTCAATGTATTCCGGCAGTTTGTCTACCGAGGATATTTCGTTGGTAAGGTTGGCCGCGATAAATTCGGCGGGAAAATTGGCTTTAAGCCATGCGGTCTGGTAGGCGAGCACCGAATAGGCGGCGGCATGGCTCTTGTTGAATCCGTAGCCGGCAAATGGGATCAGTATTTCAAAAATACGGTCGGCGTCCGCCGCGGAGAAGCCATTCCTGACCGCGCCATCACGGAAGTTTACTTTCTCCTTTTCCATGACTTCCTGTTTTTTCTTTCCCATGGCACGGCGGAGGAGGTCTGCCTGTCCGAGGCTGTATCCGGCAATCCGCTGGGCAACCTGCATAACCTGTTCCTGATACACAATTACCCCGTATGTTTCTTCCAGAATGTCCTGGAGACAGGGATCGGGATACTGAATCTTGGACGGGTCGAATTTTGACTCGATAAAGTTGTCGATAAATGCCATCGGGCCTGGCCGGTAGAGCGCGTTAAGGGCGATAAGGTCTTCTATCTTGTCCGGTTTGGCGCGTTTGAGGATGTTCTGCATGCCCTGGCTTTCAAACTGGAATACCGCGGCGCTTTTACCTTCGCCGAGCATATGGAAGGTGACCGGATCCGATTCGTCTATCGATTCAATTGAAAAATCCGCAAGTTTGCCGCCCCGTTTCCGGATGAGGTTTTCTGTCCTGCGGATAAGGGTCAGCGTCTTGAGTCCGAGAAAGTCCATCTTCACAAGACCGCATTGCTCAATGAGATCCATCGTGAACTGGGTGGCAATTTTATCGGTTTTTGAGTCCTTGTAGAGGGGAACATAGTCAGTGAGCCGAGTTTTTCCGATTACGATTCCCGCAGCGTGCAGACTGGTATTGCGGTTCGCTCCTTCAAGGGCGGTCGCGATTTCAAACAATTCGGTAAAGCGGGGATCGTCCCTGAGGGGGGCAAGCTGACCGGATCCCTGTATCTTGGGGTTCGGTTCGAACGCGTCCTTCATGGTTGTTTTTGGATCGCCCGGTATGAGTTTGGTTATCCGGTTGACATCGGTGAGGGGAATATCCAGTACGCGGGCAACATCCTTGATTGCAGCCTTGGGTTTCAGGGTTCCAAACGTGATGATATACGCTACCCGGTCATCGCCGTATTTCTCCCGGACGTATTCGATTACTTCCTGGCGGCGTTCGTAACAGAAGTCTATATCAAAGTCCGGCATGGACACGCGTTCCGGATTCAGGAACCGTTCGAAAAGCAGTCCGTACCGGAGGGGCTCAATGTCCGTAATGCGCAGGGAGTAGGCGACGATCGATCCCGCTCCGGAACCGCGTCCGGGACCGACGGGAATATCCCGTTCTTTTGCCCAGGCGATAAAGTCCCACACGATGAGAAAGTATCCCACAAAGTCCATTTTTATGATGATGTCGAGTTCGTATTCCGTCCGTTTGAGTAAATCTTCGGTTACATTGGTGTACCGGTCCCTGAGTCCTTCCATTACGAGATGACGGAAATATTCTTCTTTTGTTGCGAATTCCGACGGTATTGTGTATTCCGGGAGAAGCGGTCCCGGCTGGGGAATTTCAAGATTGCATGATTGTGCGATACGGACGGTATTTGACAGCATTTCCGGGTAGTCCGGGAAGAGCGCGCCCATTTCCTCCGCGGTTTTCAGGTAGAATTCCGATCCTTCGAACCGCATCCGGTTGGGATCGTTTCGGGTTTTCTTGGTTCCCACGCACAGCAGGATGTCCTGTGCGACATAATCTTTTTTTTCCGCGTAATGCGAATCGTTTGTCACCACCATGGGGATACCGAGCCGGCGGGCAAGCGAGATAAGCAGGGGTGCAACCTTTTTCTGTTCTTCTATGCCATGATCCTGGAGTTCAATATAGTAATCGTCGCCGAACCAGTTCTTGTACCGGCGGGCCACAGCTTCCGCTTCGGCCTGTTTGCCGGCGAGAAGAAGGACAGGCAATTCACCCGCCAGGCAGGCTGAAAGACAGATGATGCCCTCGTGGTATTTTTCGAGGAGTTCTGCGTCGATCCGGGGTTTATAGTACATGCCTTCGGTAAAGGAGAGGGATGAAAGGATTTTCAGGTTCTCGTATCCTTTCGCGTTTTTTGCCAGGAGTATGAGATGGTAGTATTTTACTCCCGCCGCCGATTCCGCACGTTCCCGGCGGTCGCCGGGCGCCACATAGAATTCACTGCCGATAAGCGGTTTGATGTTCGCTTTCATGCATTCCTGATAAAACCGGAGTACGCCGAACATGTTGCCATGATCGGTTATGGCGAGCGCCTTGTGTCCAAGCGCCGCAGCCCGGGCGATCATTTTCTTGTATGAAGAGGCTCCGTCGAGCAGTGAAAAATCCGTATGGACGTGAAGATGAACGAAATCCTGCATGTGAGATATTGTAGCATACTCCGGGGAAGGAAGATAGTCAGGACGTTTTATCAGTCAGTATCATCAAGCTGGATTCCTTCGCTGGCACGGGAAAAGGAGCAGCCGCAGTAGTTCTGGCGGTACAGGCCGTATTCACGGCTCATTTCAACTGACTTGCGGTAGCCGTCACGTTTCTTGAAATTTGACCAGAGCCAGGAAAGGTCGTACTGCTCCGCCAGGGTATGACCAATCGTATTGATAAGGTTCTCGTCCTTGAGCGGGCTTACCGAAAGAGTGGTGCAAAACCAGGGGATGCCGAGATCCGCCGCGGTTTTTGCCGTTTTTTCAAGGCGCATGGTGTAGCATTTCGAACAGCGTACTCCGCCTTCGCGTTCTCCGGCATAGGGAACCGCCATCTCCAGGAATTCACCCGGCAGGTATTCTCCCTCAAGGAATCGAACCGGATTCGGTGTACGCAGCTGGTCAAGCAGTTTGCGTTGCTCATCGGCGCGGTGATGGTATTCTTCGGGAAGGTCTATGTTGGGGTTGTAATAGAATACGGTTATGGCAAAATGCGGGGAAAGGGATGCTATGACGCACGTACTGCAGGGAGCGCAGCACGAGTGCAGCAGCAATGCCGGCGGGGTGCCGGTTCTTGCGGTTTCCGCGTCAGAAGCGGCAATGCAGGAGTCCATGAGTACTGGATAATTGGCTGATTTTTCGTTGTTCATTACAACTGGTCCAGTTTCTCCAGCACACGGGAGATAAACAGCGCGGGATCGGACAGGTCTTTTCTGGATATCCTGAAACCGATTGCACCGGGATGCCCGCCGCCATCATCAATGGAGAATTCCTTGAGAATGCCCCGTAAATCCATACCGGACACATCGCGCGATGTCCGGATACGGAACTGGATGAGATCCGAAACTTCCTCAGGATCATAATAAGCAGTCATGCCGATGGTTCCCGATTTCTCCGAGAGAAAATCGGTGACCGATTTGATTACCTTTACAAAGAGGCTGTACTCAACACTGTCGAGAAAGGCGCGGGATGTTTTTTGATCGAGGATGACATATCCGGTGCGTCCCGAATAATGCGCCATTTCCAGCAGTTTCTGATGCAAGTCCTTTTCATCCGCCGACAGTTTTTCCAGGGACTTGAAGATGTCGGTCATTGAGGCGTAATTTCCGCTGTTTTTGCGGACTGACTGCTGGAGTATGCCCGAAAATTTGTTGCTGAAGTAATGGTAAAAAAACTTGTCCCGGTTTGTTTTGAGGGTCAGGCCGAATTTGGTGTCGCCAATCATGCCGGTGAGCATGGAGAGAACCAGGTTTCGGGAAAAAAGCTGCCTGATTTCATACTGTTCAAGGATTTCCGGGCGACGGTACAGTTTGCAGCACAACAGACCGATGAGCTCACAGGTGCTTGATGCCCGGTTGACCAGGCAGAGTCCTGGGGTCCCGGAGTATTCGGCATCGGCTGAAAGATGGTGGTCAATCTCCACAACCGGCAGGGATCGTTCATGCAAAAATCGGTCAATACCGGGATCCGAGGCAATCATTTCCGGTTTTGGGGTGTCAAGAATACAGAGTATATCCGGAACCGTATCCAGTCTGGTACCATCCTGGCGTACCGGGATGCCGTTGTAGGTACAAATATTGGTCAGATAGGACATCTGGTCCGGAATCCGGTCGCGGATGAATATGGTAACCGATTTTCCGAACTTTTTGATGAGTAATGCCATGGATACCAGCGAAGAGATGCAGTCTTCATCGGGTTGTTCATGTCCAAGCAACAAAAATTCATTCCCCGACCGCAGCTGGTCGATTATTCGTTCCAGGGTGCGGTTGCGTTCCGCTATGGAGGAAAAAGTATGCTTCTTGTGTCCTGGTTCCGTTAAACCGGTTCCTGTCGTGCGTCCTTCCATATGAAAGCGAGGCTCCAATATCCACTATACCAGATTATGAGTAAAAAAAGCACAGTAATTTCATTAAAATGTCTTTTTTTGCTGTTTCTTGACAGTTACTGACAATACACGTATTCTGAAGGTACGTATTTCGGAGGTTTGTATTTGAAGGTTGGCCTTTTTGGATTTGGACGTACCGGCCGCGTTGTCGCCGAGGAAATTATCAATGATCCGGATTGTACCCTTGCCTGGGTAGTCAGGAAAACCAATAAGGGTAATCATGAGTATGCGAGTGATTTTCTCGGATATCCCCATAACCGGCAGGGATTGTTCTTTTGCGCAAATGAGACCGAATCGGATGATTTTTTTTCCCGGAATCCGGTGGACGTCATTATAGATTTTTCTTGTAAAACCGGATTGTATGAATACTCTGCAGCGGCCGATCATGGAATACGTATTGTTTCGGCAATATCCCATTATGATAAAAAAGAAATTCTCCACCTCAAGGAGATGTCCAAAAAAACCGCGGTGCTGCATTCGGCAAACATAACGCTCGGAATCAATTTTCT
>CAZQEF010000113.1:0-5900 GCA_964592325.1 uncultured Treponema sp.
CCGATATACTGTGTCTTTCTGCAAGAACGGAATGTCCCGTTCTTGTTGCAGAAGAAGTGCTGGTCCGTAACGGAATCCCCGCTGAACGGGTTTCCGGAGAACGGGACAGCAACGGTGCCATTAGGGAACCGGCGTCCGTAGTTTCTTTTTTACGACGGGAATTGCAGACGGCGGTTGATCATGAGGAATTCGAGCGCGCGGCACATTTGCGCGACAGACTCGCGGAACTCTCCCGGCAGCACTGATCCTGCCGGGAATCTGATTCCCCTGGGAGGACCTGCATGAAAGAAACTGCTGAATATCTTAATGACAGTGCGGTCTTGTTCGCGTCTGAAGGAAGCCACCGGGAAGCGATAGCCTGTTTGAAAAAAGGGCTGCTTCTTGAACCCGGGAACGGAATTCTGTGGTTTAATCTTGCTCTCAGCTATCGGGCGATCGGAAGACGGAAGGAATCACGTACAGCGCTCATGAATGCTGTTGAGGCGAACCCCGCTGATCCCGACATCATTGATACCCTTGCCGTTGTTCTCCATGAACTGGGAGAGGACGGGGCTGCCGAAGAAGCGTATTTGAAAGCGCTGGATCTTGCTCCCGGGAACGGGAGAATCTGGAACAACTTTGGCGTCTTGCAATTCAGCCAGCACAAATACACGGATGCCGCCAGTTCCTTTGAAAAGGCGCTGTCCCTTATTCCCGATTTTGAAGATGCCCTGTATAATCTCCGTGATACCTATGATGAACTGGGTAAAACAGAACAGCGGGACACCTGTACACGGCTTATGGCCGAGATGCACCGCACCAATGGAGAGTAATGCTTGGGAATACGCGTCCTGTACATAAGCGAAGTAGTGGGCAAGGCCGGAATCTGGTGTGTCAAACAGGCTCTGTCCACCTTAAAGAAAAATGAAAGAAGCGATTGTGTCATTGTCAACGCTGATGGCGTAACCGGATCAGCCGGCATAGGTAAACAGCATGCCGGGTATCTGCGAAAACTCGGTGCGGATCTCCTCATAGGCGGCGATAACGCATTCTTCCGCAAAGACCTCGTTGAGAACATTACAACAGTGCCCTATTTTATCCGACCGGCAAATTACCCGCCGGAAAGTCCCGGAAACGGATGGAGATTCGTTTCGGCCGGCAAGGACCGTCTGGCCGTTGTGTCGCTTCTCGGGCGGGTCGGGTTCAGCCGGGTGCACAGCGAAAACCCGTTTACTGCCATTGTCGCGCTGGCAGAAAAGCTGCGCAGAGAGACCCCCTATATCCTGGTGGATTTTCATTCGGGGGCTACCGCCGAAAAACAGGCATTCTTTTTTTACGCTGACGGCAAGGTGTCTGCAGTAATCGGATCGCACTCACGCGTACAAACCGCGGATGCCGGTATTCTCCCCGGCGGCACAGCCGTCATAACCGATGCCGGCCGGACCGGAAGCCTCGATTCCGTGGGGGGTACTGATGCGGCAACAAAAATTCGGGAGTACCGTACCGGTATTCCCGACTGGTCGCGCGATGCCTGGGCACGGCCCTGCCTCCAGGCGCTGGTAATTGATATCAATGATGACGGAACGGCTTCCGGCATCCGTCCGGTTACGGTTCCCTGCACCGCGCCGGAACAACAGGGGGCATAGTATATGACCGAGACAGCACGGGTAGTAGCCATAGACGGAAAAACCGTATCGGTAGTTCCTCTCAATATCGAGGTATGCCTCGGATGTTCAAATGAGCAATGCAAGTCGCAGGGGAGTGTGTTCACGGTTAAAAACCGGAAGCAGCTGACCCTGAATACCGGAGATGAAGTCCGAATTGGCGCCCGTCCCGCGCGCCAGATCCTGCAGGCGGCTGTTTCTGTCGGCATTCCGGCGGTTGTTGGAGTCATTGCGTATGCATTCCTGCCCGTCCTCCAGCCTGCCGCAGGAGCAGGGACCCGTACCGGTATTGCGTTGGGGGCTCTTTTTCTCTCTGCTGTTGTCCTTGCCGGAACGGTACGGATTGGCGAAAAGGGGTTCCCCGAGATTACCGAAGTGATTGGACCATGAAAGGCTGGTATCTTACGGGCGGAATTCGAATGCATACCGGTTGATCGTTTCGGCCATGTCATTCAATGATACCTGTTCCATGATGCCGCCAAGTTCCCACGCGACTTTCGGCATGCCGTAAACAACGCTGCTTTCTTCATCCTGTCCGATGGTACGCGATCCCTGTATGAATAATTCCCTTATCTTTGCAGCGCCGTCCCTGCCCATGCCGGTCATGATTATACCGAGGGCGTGGCTGGTAAACTCCCGGGCCACCGAATCGAAAAGAACATCAACCGAAGGACGGTGTCCGTTCTGGGGCTGTGCGTCCGTAATTCGCGCGATGGCAGCGAGCGGTTTGCGTATAACTTCCAGATGATGGTTTCCCGGCGCAATGAGAATTCTTCCCGGTTTTATGATATCTCCATCTGCGGCTTCCTTGACTTCAAGGGGGCAGATATGGTCAAGACTGTTGGCGAATTCCCCGGTAAATCCGGCCGGCATGTGTTGAACTACTACAATTGGCTGGGGCAAACCGGGGTCCAGGCGGGAAAAAACATCCCTGAGGGCGTTTGGTCCGCCGGTTGATATACCGATTGCGATGATTTCAATGGCTCCGGGAGCCCTGACGGGTACCGGTTTCCCGGTGACGGCAACCGGTTTGCGTGTTTCGTACGGAGCTCGCGCCGGTATTTTGGTGCGCTCGCGCTGAAATGAAGCAATTGCCTCCGGAGAGATGGTTTCCCTGTCCGTCTTCTTCAGCGAGGATGACGGAAGATAGCCGGTACTGTACGCGGCAAGTTTCTCATGCGGGATTTTTTGTGCCCGGCCGGTTTGCTTCTCCCGTTGGTATTGCCGGCCGTATCCAGTCAGTAATTCGACAAGCTGATGCGCAACTGTATGGATATTGGCCGAATCTGAACCGGAAGGTTTTGTTACAAAGTCGCTGGCTCCCAGTTCAAGACACTCCATGGTTACGCGCGCCCCTTCCCGGGCAATGCTTGAAAGAACTATGACCGGAATATCAAGTCCCAGTTTTTTCCGCTCCTGGAGAAACTCAATACCGTTCATCTCCGGCATTTCAATGTCGAGGACAATGACATCAACCTCGCAACGGGAGAGTTTCTGGAGTGCAAACCGGCCGTTCATTGCCTTGTCCGCGATTACCAGATCTTCGCTCGTTTCGATGATTTTTCCGATGAGGCTTCGCATGAGAGCGGAATCATCAACAATCAGTACATTTACCGGATTCATTGCACATTCCTGTCAGGTGTTTTTTGATAGAGGCAGGCCCAATCGGTTTTCAGGAATTCAAACCGCGTTTTCATGCCGAACAGAGACTCGGAGTGGCCTATAAAAAGAAACGACCGCGGGGACATCGCTTCCCAAAACTGGTCAATAACCGCCTTTTGTGCCGGTTCGTCGAAATATATGAGCACATTCCGGCAAAAGAGAATATCCACCTGCCGGAGACCGGAATCATTCTTGAGGTTGTGATAATCGAACCGGATCATGTTCATGAGTTCCTCGCGCACCTGGTAGCCGTTATTTTTTCGTTCAAAAAAGCGCGAGAGATACTTGTCGGGGATTCCCGCGATACGGGAGTCCGGATAGAATCCCGATTTTCCGACCATGAGCGATTTGAGTGATATGTCTGATGCAACAATCTCCGCGGTAAACGGAGCGGGGAGCTTGTCCTTGAGAATCATGGCAAGCGTATACGGTTCTTCGCCGGTAGAACAGCCGGCGCTCCATATTTTCAGCCTGGTGCTGCCGCTTGTTTGTTTTATCCGGATTACTTCAGGAAGGACATGATTGACAAGCGCGTCAAAATGGGGCTGGTTGCGGAAAAACCGCGTCAGATTTGTAGTAACGGAATCAAGCAGTGAGGTGAGTTCCTCTTTGTCCCGTGTGAGCAGTTCATGATAGTCGCTGATTTTGGCCAGATTCTTTTCTCTCAGACGTTCCTTGAGACGGCTTTCCAGGATGGACCTGTTTGTTGTGGAAAAGGTAATGCCGCTTGCATCATATATCAACGTGCGAAACCGTTCAAAATCGGTATCACTGAGAAAGTAGGCCATTCAAACTCCTGTATCCGTTTCCAACGGTCTCGCGTCAAAGTCTAAAACCTCTTTATGCCGGTGTCAATGCATGCCGCCTTTTTGACGAAAGGCGATAATAAGGATATAGTGAACGCATGAACTGGCGTATGTATCCGGCCATCCTTACTCCTCTTATCCTGACCGTGTTTTTGTCATGTTCATTCGATTATCAGGATGAAGCCCTGACGGGTGAAAACGCGCCGGAAATGATACTCTCCAACGCCAATGCTGCGCGGTATGAGAACGCGGAGAAGTCTGTTGTTTTTTCCGCGAAGACCCTTGAAATATATGATGCTGACCGGGTATGGGCCGCAGAAACGGTGCGGTTTACCGAGTACGGTGAAAACGGCACTGTTTCCCCGGCTCTTGGGGGAACTGCCGGATTGCTCCTGATTGACGAGAAAGAGTCCGTATATTCTCTCGGTGGAGGCGCCGACTTCTATATCAGGGAAGACGGTCTGCGGGTAATTGCATCGGACTTGCAGTGGCAGACAAAACTGCATCATCTGTATAGTCCGGAAAACGGAACGGTGGAACTCATACGCGATGACGGTTCCTCCGTGCGGGGAACCGGGTTCTATGCGGATACCCTGCGGCGTTCATACCTTTTCAAGCGCAATTTCTCGGGAGTCATTACCGGGAAGACAACCGGCGATAGTGTTGAGGAAGCCGCAGGGGAGGAGCCATGAGGCCGATATGCGTTTTTGCCGCGCTTCTGTTTACGGCTGTCGCCGTCAGCGCACAAAACGGCAATATTTCGTTCTCGGCTGACCGCATGAGCGGAACATCGGGAAAAAAGGACAGTGTTACCATTCTTGAGGGCAACGCAAGAGTTCAGCTTGATACCCTGTTCATCACCGGCGACCGTATTGAACTCTCGGGAAAAGACTTTCGCCATGTACTTGCCGAAGGCAATATTTCCGGCGAGGATCCCGAAAAGGGGTTCTCTTTTTCCTCTGACCGCCTCATCTATGACCGTGAAACGGAAATCGCGTCGTTCCAGGGAAACGCCACGCTTCGGGACACGGAGAACGACGTGGAAACGAGCGCCGGCCTTATTTCCTATAACCAGAAAACCGAAGTTGCGCTGTTGCAAATCCGGGTGATGCTCAAACGGGGAAACATCGAGTCGGAGTCGGAATTTGCCGTGTACCGGCGTACCCTGTCCCGGCTTGAGCTTTCCGGCTCTCCCCGGGTAAAACGCAGCGGAGATGAATTTGCCGCCGATCGGATCATGGTTGATCTCGAAACCGATTATATTTCTCTGGACGGGTCGGTATCGGGGACGCTTCAGGAAACCGGGAATGCAGAGAATACAGAGGAAGCAGAGGAAGCAGCAGATGAGTGATGAATTGCGCGTAGAAGGTCTTAATAAATATTTCGGGAAAAAACATGCAGTGTGCGATGTTACCTTTTCCATGAAATCCGGAGAAGTGATGGGATTGCTCGGACCGAACGGAGCCGGCAAAACGACTACGTTCTATATGGTCGTGGGATTCCATAAACCGGACAGCGGAAACATCTTTCTGAATGATACAACACTTATCGGTCTCCCGATGTACAAGCGGGCCCGTGCCGGGCTTTCCTACCTTCCGCAGGAAGCCTCTGCATTCCGTAAACTCACGGTGGAAAAGAATATCTGGGCCATTCTGGAAACGAGAGAGGATCTTGATGAAGCAGCAAAACAGGAACGACTGGAATACCTCCTTGATGAGTTCGGTATAATCGACAACCGGGATCAGCCGGCGTACACCCTGTCCGGCGGTGAGCGGCGCCGGACAGAGAT
>CAZQEF010000114.1:0-5879 GCA_964592325.1 uncultured Treponema sp.
CCGGCGAAGCTGATGCCGGTATCGTATACCGGACCGAAGCTCTTGGCAGTGAAAAAGCGCGCGTTGTTGCCCGCGCCGGGGGAACCATGCATGACCCGGTTGTGTACCCCGGGGCGGTTTTGCAGGGCTGCAGCGATCATGATTCGGCGCAAGCATTTTTACAGTGGCTGACCGGCGGTGATGCGCAGGTCCTTTTTGATAAATACGGGTTCGGTGTTCCCTGATGGACTGGTCTCCGCTCTGGATATCGCTCAAGGTTGCCGTCGTCGCGACAACGGTCACGCTGGTAACCGGTGTCGCAGCGGCTCATGTCATCCGGAAAATGCGTGAGCCGGTAAAATCGGTTGTTGACGGATTGTGTACGCTTCCCATGGTACTGCCGCCGACCGTGCTCGGGTTTCTGTTGCTCATTCTTTTCGGAAAAGGAAGCCCGGTCGGGCGGTTCCTTTCGGCGGCAGGAATCCGTATCGTTTTCAGCTGGTGGGGCGCGGTAATTGCGGCCTCCGCCGTTTCGTTCCCACTGATGTACCGGTCGGTTCGCGCGGTATTTGACCGCATCGATCCATCGATTATTTATGCCGCCCGGACGCTGGGGCTTTCACAATGCCGTATTTTTCTTTCCATCATTTTGCCGCTGTCACGGAACGGTATCGCTGCGGGTATCGCTCTTTCATTTGCCCGCGCGCTCGGGGAATTCGGCGCAACGCTGATGATTGCGGGGAACATTCCGGGAGAAACAGCCACCATTCCCGTGGCAATTTATTTTGCCTCGGAAGGAAACCGTTTTGGTGAGGCGTTTCTCTGGGTTCTGGTCATTCTGAGTGTTTCGTTCATCACGATGACCGTATTGAATTTTCTGGAGAGGAGACATGCATGAGTCTGCGGATGGAGATACGAAAGGCATTGCATTCCTGTAATCTCGAGATCTCGATGTCACTGCCGGACGGTCATGCCGGGCTTCTTGGCGAATCCGGATCCGGAAAGAGCATGACGCTCAAGTGTATTGCGGGAATCGAAAAACCGGATGAGGGTTTTATCGAGATAGACGGGCGCGTTGTATTTGATTCGGTTCAAGGCATCAATCTGAGTCCGCAGGAACGGCATACGGGGTACCTTTTCCAGAACTATGCGCTCTTTCCCCATGTACGCGTGTTCCGGAACATTGAAATGATTCTGTCCCGGAAGCATTCCGCGAGCCGGCGTCGTGAGTTAACTTTGGAGTATCTTTCCCTTTTTGGACTTGAGGATGTAGCGAACTGTTATCCTTCCTTTATATCGGGCGGTCAGCAGCAGCGCCTTGCCCTTGCACGGCTGATTGCCTCCTCGCCGTCTCTCATTCTTCTTGACGAGCCTTTTTCCGCGCTTGACGCGACAATCAAGATGAAGGTGGAAGAGGAGTTGTCCGGGTATCTTGATTCTTTTACCGGTACGGTTGTCCTGGTAACGCACAACCGCGATGAAGCGTACCGGCTCTGTGAGCATCTGGTTATTCTTGACGGTGGACATGTTGTAGAACGCGGGGATAAGGAAGACTTGTTCACCGAGTGTCATACGCTCAAAGGAGCCCGGATTACCGGATGTTCCAACATTGCCCGTGCCGTCAAGGCCGGGCCGACCTGTCTGGCCGTTCCGGACTGGGGCGTTCTTCTCGAAGCAGGGAGGGAAATCCCCGGCGGCGAGTTTTTCGTCGGGATCCGGTCCCACCATATACGTCCGCGGGAAAAAGGCGATGAAGTAAACTGCATCGAATTTGAGATCGTGAGACGAACCGTCAGTCCCTATTCGGTATCAGAGCGTCTGCTTGCGTTAACTCCCGCAGGTTTTGCCGGCGGAGAACGTGATACGCGCTTTCCCCTTGTCCGGGAGTACGCGCTATCCGGGGAACGAGTTCCGGAAACAGCGTCCAGGATTCTTCTGCATCTGCCGCCTGACAAACTTCAGCTGCTTGTCAGCACATAAAAAACCGCCGGGCGAGGAGGGCTCCCGGCGGTTGGAATAATCAGGCAATTACGTAATCGGCTGCAGGTATTCCGCTTTCGATGGAATCAATAACCGCATCGATGGCTTCTTCGCTGTCGACATGGCCGTACCACCAGTTTTCCGGATACACGATTACTGCCGGTCCGCGGTCGCACACTTTGAGACACCCGGTTGAGGAAACGAGTACATCACCCATCCCCCGGTCCGAGAGCTCTCCTTCGAGGTACTGCATGAGCATCATCGACCCCGCTTTGCTGCATACTCCCTGCGGAGTTCCATTCACGCGGAAAGATCCGCATACGAAAATGTGATGAGCCGGTTTTGTCATCTTGTTCTCCTTGTTCGTTGATCTATTATGCGCATCCGGTGCCCGTACCCGTGCAACCGGCTCCTGCGCCGCACGCTCCCGCGTGTTTTTCGAGAATACGGGGGAGCGGTTCGCCGCAAAACAGCGGGAGTGCCGCGTCCTGTATCAGACATTCGGTCGCGATTATCGTGATTCCGTTCAGAGCAAGTACCCGCTGGGGAGAAGGGCCGCATCCGCTTGCGAGAACGGCAAAGCAGTCCCCGAGAGAAGCGGCAAGTTCCTCCCATCGCTGATCTCCTGATCCGGGAACGGGTGTTGACCTGCGGTCGATAAGCATTGGTTTGCCGTCAGCAAGCGAGAAAATCCACAGTTGTGTCGCTTCTCCCAGATGACAGTTCACAAACAGGCCTTCCCGCGAGGCAACGGCAAGGTACGGTCGTTCCGCAGTCGGTGCAATGCGGGTAGCTTTGGCCAGCATTGCATTAATTTCTTCCGGGTTGGCCGATCCGAGTTTCCCGACCGCATCGGCACGGCAACGGGCGCAGTGGGACATCTGTTTGATGAATTTTCCCGCCGCGAAACGAAGCGCCTGCATGTCGCCTGGTTCCGGCGTCGGCATGCCTTCGAACGCGGTGTCTTCCACATGCATCAGTGGAATGCAGTTTTGCACATCGGCACCCAGCGAGGCCGCGAACCGCGCTACCGCCACGGCATGTTCATCATTTATTCCCGGAATGATGACGGTGTTTATTTTGACGGTTATGCCGTGTTCCTTGAGAAGCTTAATCGCTTCTGTTTGGCGGGCGAACAGCACTGCGGCGCCTTCAACTCCGCGTAGAACCCGGTTCCCGACCCTGACCCATGCATAAATTTTTGCTCCGATTTCAGGATCAACGGCATTCAGGGTTATGGTTACGTGACTGATATTCAGGGCTGCTATCCGGTCAACGTATCCGGCAAGGTTCAGACCGTTTGTGGCAAGACAAAGAATTTTCTCCGGGAATGCTTCGTGAACCTTTTCCATGGTAGCGATCGTTTCTTCCGGATTGGCAAACGGATCTCCCGGACCGGCGATGCCCACGACTGCCAGATCGGGTATTTTGGAATCCACATCTTTCAGATATGAAAGCGCCTGGGGCGGAGTCAGCATGGTGCTGGTTACTCCCGGACGGGATTCGTTGACGCAATCATATTTCCGGTTACAGAAATTGCACTGGATATTGCATTTTGGTGCGACCGGCAGATGTATCCGTCCGGTGGTGTGTCGTGCTTTTGCGTTGAAGCACGGGTGTTTAGAAAAATCCATGTGAGCCTCCTAGATGTATGTCCAGCCGTTTTCTGCGGCTTCCTGCTGTGTCTGCATGATTGTGTTGCAAACCCGGTCAAAGAGGGAAAGCGTACCCCGGTAGCCAAGATGGAGAATCCGCTGTCCGCCCATACGGTCATGTACGGGGAATCCTGCTCGAATGAGGGGTATGGCGAGATTTCGGGCAAGATAGTAACTCTTGCTGTTGCCTATTACGAAATCCGCCTTTTTTTTCTGCGCCACGTCCAGGACCGTTTCAAAGTCGGTATCGTCCACGACAAACGGTGTTTCGCAGGCATTGGGAAGCGCGCGCGCGAGACGTTCGCGAAACTGCGAGGATTTTGCTCCGGTTGCGGCGATAACCGGGAGTATGCCGATTTCATCCAGAAACGAGGAAATTGCCAGCACGAACTCTTCGTCGCCGGTTACTATTGCCTTTTTACCCGAGCAGTACTTGTGGCCGTCTATATAAGCGTCCACAAGGCGGCCGCGTGCCTCTTTCCATTTTTCGGGTATCGCTTTCCCGGTTACGCGGGAGAGCGTGGAAAAATAACGGTCCGTGTTTTCGATACCGATGGGCAGCGTGATTGATTCCGAGGGAACACCGTATTTTTTCTCCAGCCAGAGTCCGGCCCGTTTCTCTTCCGGGGCGGACAGGTCAAATGCGATTGTCCCCGTGGCATTCGGCATTTGCTTTATTTCTTCAATAGTGGTACCGCCGTCGGGGAGTTTCTGGTATGTCTCCCAGCTTGGTCCGTCCAGGCTTCGGGAATAGTCAGGAACAAGTGTATACGCAACCCCGAAAGAGGAAAGTATTTCATGAAGCTCCCGTATATCTTCCGTTGACACAAAACCGGCAATGAGATTGATGCGCTTGTCAGGGGCAGGTGACGAAGCATCCTGTTTTTCCGGGGCAGTATCGTTAATGGTTTTTACGGCGGAGAAGACGGCCTCAAAGAAACCGTCTATGTGCGTTCCCCGGTAACTTGGCGTGGACGCATACATGAGAAACGGCTTGTCTTCGTCGGTCCTGTTTGATGACTCATACTGGCTGATATACATGGGCACATTCTCTCCCATGGTTTCGGACAGGCAGGTTGAGGTGATCCCGATCGCCCGCGGATTGTACTGGGAGGTAACATTCTTCAGCGCAGTTTTGAGATTTTCCCCGCCGCCGAAGATGGCGGAGGCTTCGGTGAAATTGGAAGAGGCAATGTCAATCGGTTCACGGAAGTGACTGATGCCGTATCGGCGTATATAGGTTGAACAGCCCTGGGACCCGTGTATGAGCGGGATGCAGCCCTGTATCCCGAGGTAGGCAAAAGAAGCGCCAAGCGGAGCGCAGAGTTTGCAGGGGTTTCGTGTTGAGGTAAAGGGTCTGTCACTCATTGTTGTCTCCTTTTGCCGCAATTCGTGCGGGTGAGTGCTTCCATACCGGACTCGTGACCGAGGCATACACCTCCCGGGCGAAATTGCGCATGCCTTCGTATCCGGCAAGCGCCCGTTTTCTTTCGTGGTTGTGGTCACAGAACGCGATGCCCATTTTGAACGCGATGGGCCGTTCCTTGACGCCGCCGACCAGAAGATCCGCGTCCTTCTCGAGAATGAACGAGGACAGTTCGAGCGGGTTTGTATCGTCGCAGATGATCGTTCCTTCATCGGTAATCTTCTTCAGATATTCGTAATCTTCCTTTGTCCCCGTCTGGGATCCGACGACTACCGTTTTCATGCCAAGATGGCGAAGCGCCTTTACGAGAGAGAACGACTTGAACGATCCTCCGACATAGATTGCCGCTTTTTTTCCGGTGAGCGCCATGCGGTACTTTTCGAGCTCTTCGAGAAGGGAGGACACTTCACTGCCTACAAGATCAACCGTGTTCCGGGTGATGCGTTCATCATTGAAATGGGACGAAACGCTATAGAGCGCTTCAGTCATGTCTTCAACGCCAAAGTAGGATACCCGGATAAACGGAATACCGTACTCTTCCTTCATTTTTACGGCGAGCGCGGTCATTGAACCGGAGCATTGCACAACATTCAGTTTGGCACGATGCGCCCGGGCGATCTCTCCAACGCGGCCGTCGCCGGTAATGCATGCGGTTACCTCGATCCCCATCCGGCGGTAATAATCCTTGATGATCCATGTTTCGCCGGCGAGATTGAATTCACCGAGAATATTGATGCTGAAGGGAGAAACCGGGGTCCGGTTATCGGTTCCCATGAGCTTGAAGACGGCGTCGCACGCGGCCTTGTACCCGTCTTTTTTGGTTCCCTTGAAACCTTCCG
>CAZQEF010000115.1:0-5770 GCA_964592325.1 uncultured Treponema sp.
CGAACTGGGGAACATACCCGGTCTTGGCCCGACCGTTTTCCGGTGACTCTCCGAAGAGCCGTATTTCCCCGGAAAGGGGAGAAAGCAGTCCGAGAATCAGCTTGAGTACCGTGGTTTTCCCCGCGCCATTTGTTCCCACGAGAACCGTGAACTCGCCGCGGTGCAAATGAAAACTGACCGAGTCAAGCACCGGCACTGAGTCGTATGAGAATGAAACCTGGTTAAAATCGAGAATGACAGAATCGGGCATGGATAGAACTATACGGCTGTATTACGTGAAATGCAAGTGGTTCGCATATTTGGATATGGGGACAGAGATTCGGCAGCAATAATGATAGCCTGTCGGACAGATTGTTTCCCTTGTCAAATAATTACTTATGCAGCATAATGGAATACGACAAGGAGTGTGTACAGATATGGATAATTTTGAATTTTGCAATCCGACTAAAATTGTATTCGGTAAAGGTGTGGAAAACCAGGTTGGGGCCGAAACAGCCAAATATGCAAAGAAAGTACTCATTCACTATGGTGGAGGCAGTGCGATAAAATCGGGTCTGCTGGACCGGGTACGCGCATCACTTAAAAGCGCGGGTGTAGAATTTGTTGAACTGGGCGGCGTTCAGCCGAATCCCCGGGTGAAGCTCGTTCGTGAAGGAATTGAACTGTGCCGCAAGGAAAACATTTCTTTTATCCTCGCCGTTGGCGGCGGCAGCGTTATAGACTCTGCCAAGGCCATCGGTGTCGGTGTTCCCGTATCCCATGATGTGTGGGATTTTTACGAGTACACCAAAACTCCGGAGAAGATGCTTGACCTCGGCGTAGTACTCACCATACCCGCTGCCGGCAGCGAGTCAAGCCCGAGTTCGGTCATTTCCAACGAAGAGAAACAGCTGAAACGGGGTCTCACCAACGAGATTACCCGACCCCGTTTCGCGTTCATGAATCCGGAGCTCACCTTTACGCTTCCCGCGTATCAGACCGCCTGTGGCGCTGCCGACATCATGGCGCACATCATGGAGCGGTATTTTACCAATACGAAGAACGTGGAGTTTACCGACCGTCTCTGCGAGTCCGGTCTTAAAACCATCATCAACAATATTCCCCGCGTTCTTGACAAGCCGGACGACTATGATGCCCGGGCGGAGATCATGTGGACCGGTTGCGTTGCCCACAATGACCTCTTCAATACCGGTCGTGAAGGAGACTGGGGTTCCCATTCGATCGAGCATGAGATCAGCGCCATCTACGATGTGGCACATGGAGCCGGTCTTGCTGTCGTTTTCCCTGCATGGATGAAACAGGTGTACAAACATGATGTTGCCCGGTTTGCCCAGTTTGCCGAACGGGTGTGGGGACTCGAGATGGACCACTTCAATCCCGAACGTACGGCGCTTGCAGGTATCCACCGGCTTGAAGCTTTCTTCAGTTCGATTGGTTTACCGGTCCGGCTGTCAGAAATGGATGTACCTGCCGACCGGATCCCGGAAATGGCGAAGAAATGTACTGTTTCGGGTCCAACAGGGAATTTTGTGAAACTGGATACAACAGCGGTTACCGAGATTCTGAACAGGGGGAAATAGAATTTACTGCTGCCTGTTCTGTCAGGAATCAGGCAGCAGTTCATTCAGCTTGCCAGTGCCGGATTCAGGCGGTATACTTTCCACGTGAAAAATCGAATACGTTATGGATTGATTATTGCCGGCATTCTGGCTCTTGTATCTTTTGCGATGTCTGCATATCTGATGAGCAGTCTGCTGGATACTCCGCAAACTGACGCACAATCCGAACGGGCGATCCATCACTTCTCCCTGTATCTCCCAAAGAACAGAAACTCCTATTTTCAGGATATCATGGAGGGAGCCCGCCGTGCGGCACGGGAATACGGTGCAGGACTTTCCATCCATACACTTGATTCTGACGGTGTCGCCCTGCATATGGCCGCGCATTCCGGTGCGGACGGTATTGTTGTCTGTCCGGATATCGATGATGAAATTGTATTTAAAAAACTGATTCGTCTGTCGGAACACGCTATTCCTGTTGTTCTGGTAAACCACAACATTCCGGCGGATCAACCCTGGGCCTTTGTAGGAACCAATAATTTTGATTTTGGAAAGAAAGCCGGGGCCCTTCTTCTCCGCGAGGATCTTTCTGCCATTAACCTTGCGGTTGTTTACAGCGAAAAGTCTCCGGCGATTTTTGCGGAACGGGAGCTTGTGGAAATGGGTATTCTCAGTGCGCTTGGCCGCACCCTCTCGACACCTGTGCTGGGGCAAAAAACCGACATGAATCCCCGGGATGCTGAAAAAATAGTCTACAATATCGTCCGGAATCGTCCGGAAATAAACACACTTGTTTTTACTGATCTTAATGATACTCTGGCCGGCACACAGGCGCTTATTGATCTCAATCAGGTCGGACGAATCCAGATAATCGGTTTTGGAAGCGATCCGGCCATTCTGGACTTTATTCAAAAAGGAATCATCCAGGGTACTCTGGTTGTAAATCCCTATCTGATGGGTATGCAGGCGGTAAAGGCTCTGGCGGAATTGCAGACATCCGGTTATACCTCAACAACAGTTGATACCGGTATTGATGTTATTCACGCGAACAACCTGTATTCATGGAAATTCAGCAGGGGAAGGGGACGTCAATGAGGCATCCCATGTACAGTTCTTTCCGGGTTCAGATGCTCATCAGCATTCTCGGAGTGCTGGTGATCCTGTTTTTTTCCGCGGCATACATTCTCTTTTCAACTATTCGTCTTCAGGAGATCGTGGACAACAGTTTTGCTCAGCAGCGTTACCTCAAGGACATGCAGGGTCATCTGGATGAATTCCAGGAACCTTTTCTCGATTATCTTTCAACGAAGTCTTCAAATGCGCTTTCGGAACTTTTAATCCTTTCCCAGAAAATCAGGGAAATGGTGCCGGAATACAATACCATTCCGGTTGACCCGGTGAGTCTTCTTGAATGTGAAGTATACCAGGTCGTACAGGCCTATCTCGAATTGGGGGATCAGGTTATCGAAGAGAAGCGGGGAATGGATATTGCCCGGTACACCAGCCTGTATAACGAAATGCAAATGTACTATTCGTACATTAACAGTCAGATTGAGAACATCTCCGGAACCAGATTTACCGAGCAGCTCGCTGAATATGAACGCTTTATTGATACTTCCGGAAAGATCCAGTTCTGGAATCTTCTGTTCATTCTGTTCATTTCACTGTTCTCTTTGTTCATGATTGTTCATTCTGTGGAAAAAATAAACCGTCCCATGGTGAACCTTTCAAACATGGCTGAATCGCTTTCAGCCGGAAATTTTGACGTTGAAGATATTGGTATGACAAGATTATATGAAATTGACCGTGTTGTATCAGCGTTTAATCGCATGAAAAGAGATATTCATACCTATATTGAGGAGATAAAGTGGCAGCGAAATGTTGAACAGGAGTATATGCAGGAACGGGTTCGCAACATGAAAATGGAACACATGCTCCGGAAAATGGAGCTGTATACGCTGCAGGCCCAGATGAATCCGCACTTCCTCTTCAATACCCTGAATACCGGGCTTCAGCTTGCCATTGTTGAGGGTGCTGAGCGGACCGGTGCGTACATGGAACATCTTTCCAAGCTTTTTCGGCACAATATCCGGGAAAAAAAGGTCGTCGTTCCCCTTCGCCATGAAATCGAAGGACTTGAATCGTATTTCTATATTCTCGGTGTCCGTTTTCCGCGGAATCTGGACCTTGTGCTGGATTGTCCCGAGGATATTCTGGATACCTATGAAGTTCCTGCGTCTGTATTACAGCCACTGGTGGAAAACTGTGTGGTGCATGCGTTTCGTGACCGGGAAGGACGGAACTCAATTGTGGTACGGGTCTTTTGCTCCGGGGGAAGCCTGTGTCTTTCGGTTTCTGATAATGGCTGCGGGATGGATCCGGAGAAGGTGAAATCACTGCTCTCCATGTCCCGCCAGCATGACTCTGATACCAAGGTTATGGGACTTGAGAATGTTATCCAGCGCCTTCATTTCTTTTTTCCGGATGATCCGGACGTTATCACTATTGAATCGGGACCCGGCGCGGGAACTGAAATCATTATCAAGATTGATACGGGAAAAACATTATGTATACCGTCCTGATTGTTGACGACGAAGAACCGGTCCTCGAGAGTTATTCCTTTATTATCGAAAACAATGCCCGCGGATTTACTCTTGCCGGTACTGCCCGTAACGGGAATGAGGCGGTTGCCCGGATTTATGAGCTCAAACCCGACCTGGTTTTCATGGATATCAATATGCCCGGTCTGGATGGTCTTGAAGTGATTTCCCGGGTGCATGAGGATTTTCCCGATACGGTTTTCATCCTCTCAACCGCGTATGAACGTTTCGATATTGCCCGGAGGGCCATTCCTCTTGGTGTGTTTTCCTACCTGGTCAAGCCGGTTACACGGCAGGTTTTTCTGGATACGCTTGAAAAAGTTGCCGCGGAACTGGGCAAGCGGAAGAAATACGACATGCGTTCGGAGAATCTCCTGCTCGAACAGCAGTTCCTCAAAGAATCGCTCTGGAAGCGGATGGATGAGGATCAGTGGCGTATGTACCGACGCACGCTTGCACTTGATTCCGACGAGGGGATGGTCTGCTTTATCGGTCTTGATTCCCGGCAGCATACCTTTCAAGGACGAATAATGGTGGAACTTGATCTCAAGTACCGTTTTTTGTATACGGAACACCTGAATCTCGGCATGTTCTTTTTTCCTGCGGTCTCTGACCGTGATGCGCTTATCGCAACGGTTTTGCGTGTAATCGAATCCTGCGTTCCTTCAGGAGTATTGTCCTTTACCGGTTTCGGTTCGATACGCCCCTGGAACGAGCTGTATTGTTCCTGCAATGAGGCGCTTCATTCCCTGCAGGAAAAAAAGAACAGTACTGATATCAGGCTTCGGGAGCGGTTCAGGATTGTCCAGCTTCGACGGAAAACGGGTTTTTCTGATATTGAGGAAGTACGGCAGTTGTTTACCGAATACTGGGAAGAGGTTTTCGCGTCGTACGAATTCAATCTGGCAAAAGGAAAGATGATTTCCCTTTTCACCCTGCTCCTGAATGACGCGACGGGTTTTTATCAGGCCCATGCCGACGAAGCTCCCCCTTTTTTACCCGCAGAGGAGATTATTCCTCTTGAGGATATTGCTTCCTGGAAAGATTGGGCCCTGCCCGCTTTTAATCGTCTGTATGCCCTTTCCCGTAACAAACGGAGCGGTGAATTTCCCGTACCGCTTATGCGCGCGCTCGCTTATGTGGATGAGAAGTATGACCGGCAGATACAGCTTACCGATGCTGCGTCGCATGCCAATATTTCTCCCACGTATCTGAGTCGTCTTTTTTCCGATCATCTGGGGATTACCTTTGTTGAGCATCTTACTGCCTTGCGTATGGAGCGTGCGGAACAGCTTATCCGGGAAAATTCAATGAATATCAAGGAAGTGTCTTTTGCGGTTGGTTATCAGGACCCCAATTACTTCAGCAAGGCATTCAGAAAAACCGTGGGGATGTCGCCGAGCATGTATGCCGAAAGGAGTCGTTATGATAAAAACTGCGAGTAGTATCTGTGCATTGATTCTTGTTTTATCGCTCTGTACCTGTACCCGAAATCGTGAGAAACCGGAAGAAGACCGGATCCTCATCGGTTTTTCCATCGCGACGGATACTTTCATCATCGAGCGCTGGAACAAGGATATCAAAATTTTCACCGGTGCGGCGGCCGAGGCT
>CAZQEF010000116.1:0-5760 GCA_964592325.1 uncultured Treponema sp.
ATTCATCGGACAACGCATCGATTGGGGTATTCAGGCCCTCAAGAATTGACTCACGCATTCCCGGAATCGCTGAAAGAAACAATGTCTCCTGTATACTTCTCCAGTCCTCCTCTCCAACAAGAATCGCGTTTGAGTCCTTTCCGGTTATTTCTACCGGAGCATGGGTGTCGTTGACTTCCTGAACCAGGTTATACAAGTTTTTTCTGGCATTCGTAACGTTTATGCTTCCCATGACATCCTCCCGTACGCTTTAGCGTACGCCTATACTATACTGCGCAATTGTTGTTCTGTCCAGCGTGTGCAAGTCAAACGCCGCGTATCATGGCTTCAACTTTTTTACAATAATCTTCTACCAGATCGGCCAGCGTTTTTCCGCGTAGCCGAGCAGCCACCGCTCTATGGTATTCCCGGCTGTATCAGTTTCATAACGCAGGCCGTTGTAGTAGAGGCGGACAAGGCCGTTGTCATAGAGGGCGTGGGGAGCGATGACGCCCAGTTCATCGAAAGTGCCGGGAACGGGTTCCAGAATCGGATCAGGTTTGATGGTATAGGGGCCGAAAGGATGGGCGGCCCGTGCAAGACCGATTCTCATTTTGCCGTCGGGTCCGTCTCCCTGGAAAAAGAGGTAGAAGAAACCGTCAGGGCCCGGGAAGAAGGACGCCTCCCCGACAATCCCCCTCATCCAGTCGTATCCCGAAGCAGGATCGGACGGATCCCGCCATAATGCGGGGAGCAGGACGGGCTCACTGTGTTTGACCCAGGACAGACCGTCGGCCGACGTGGCGCCAAGAACAAAGACTCCCGAAGGATCAGACCCTGAGGGATCATTCCACCAGTGGCCGCTGTAGATCATGTAATATGTTCCCCCGTGGTACAGGACATGGGGCGAGAAGACGGCGTCCTCGTCATACGAATCCGGCGTCCGTTCAATAACGGCATTGCCGGGAGAGGTGTCCACGGGGGAAAAGGAAATCCCGTCCGGAGACGTTGCCAGGGCAATACCGGCGCGGTCATCGGATTTGTCGTCCGGATCATTGATTACCAGATCGGTATAATACATCACATAGGCAGAACCAGCTTTGTAAACGCAGGCGTCCGCGGCGAACCCGCCCCAGGCGGCGTAGTATCCCGTAAAAACCGGCCCCTGATGCCTGCTCCATGCGTTGTCTTGACTGCCGGAAGAAGAATCGCAGCATATCAGAGAAATGAGAAAAACCAACAAAATGACGCAGTTTCCTTTCATCAGTTTGTCCCTCTCCCGGTAACTATAACACGGAAATTCACGGAAATCATAAGACTGATTTAAGCAACGTACTACATAATGAGGCACGCTTCCGGAGGATCCTGTATGTTGTATGGAATTATCAGTCTGATTATTGTGATTGCCGTCATTGCCTGCATCGGTATCGTCTTCATGGTTCTCGGGTCGCAGGCACAGGAAATGCAGAGCGGAACAGACAAAACTTCCCAAAAAAAACCAAAGGGTACCAAGTCCGCACACCATCATCCCCGAAACGGACAAAGTACGGATAACACAAAAAAAACAGTGTCCGATCTTTATGGAAACAAAGAGATCATGGACAGGGCAAAAGAACTGCGCCGGCTGTACGGAAAAGAAGTCTATGTCAAATTCCTGAACGGCAAAGCAAAGGAACTTGGAATCAGGAAATTTTCACTCACATCGGATGAGGTTTTGTAAAGCGTGACCTCCGTGTAATTTCTACTGTCTTTTATTCTTCCATATCCTGTATACTATCCGGGAAGACTGGAAGGGTAAAAGTGAATACAGAATTTGTCAATCAGATTTGTACACAGGTGTTTTACAAGATACCGACAGAAATCCGCAGGAACTGTACCGGGATAGGAAGTTATGTGTATACCGTAACGTATCCTGAAAACAGGTATGTCGTTAAAATATCGGAAAATGCAAAGGTCATACTCGGTTCGGTATACTGGTTTGACCAGCTCAAGGACTTGAATATTCCGTTACCCCGGATCATCGCGCTCAATTGTGAACAAAGTCCCGCCTACTGCATAATGACGTATCTGGAAGGTTCCGATTTGGGGTTGGTGTACACTACTCTTTCATTAGAGGAAAAACAAAATATCGCGCGCCAGCTCTTTACGTATCAGAACAGGGTTCGGACCATTCCCCGGGCGGACGGATTCGGCTTCCTGCATTCATACGATGATTCAGAGAACAAAAAATCAAGCTGGAATGACGTCGTCCATGCCCACATCAAACGATCGGAGGAACGGATACGTCAAAACGGAATATTCAGCACACGCTACACAGACATCCTCTTGCAGCGTTTCCCGTATTTCGAAAGCTACCTTTCCGCAATACAACCGGAAGCGTTTTTTGACGACACAACTACAAAAAATCTTCTCATACATAACGGATCCATCTCGGGAATAATCGATCTTGACTGGATTTGCTTCGGTGACAGATTATACGTTATCGCGTTAACAACACTTTCACTCCTTGCCATGAAAGCCGACTTTGCGTATGTTGATTACTGGACAGAACTGGAAAAGCTCACCGCGGAACAGGAACGGGCATTACTTTTTTACAAACTGATATTCTGCGCGGATTTCATGTCCGAAAAGGGAATGAAATTCAACAGGGATCATGCTGAAGAAGTTGGCGAGAACGAGATTCAGTTTTTACAGAATCTTTTCCTTGAACTGGATACCCAAATGCAAGGGGCAGCTCTTGACGGAAATACAACCGCCAATGGATAATTGTCATGACGATTTTATGTGTTTCTGCCATCGCTGTGGTATTACGGCATTCGGCATGTTTCTTGTATGGAGGATGTATGTTTAATTCGCTACGGGAAATGAATCCGGTCTATCTGGCATTACTCGCGACATTATTTACCTGGAGCATGACTGCTTTGGGCGCCGCGCTGGTTTTCTTCTTCAAATCGATAAATCAGACCATACTCAATTCGATGTTGGGCTTTGCATCCGGCGTCATGATCGCGGCGAGCTTCTGGTCTTTGCTCAAGCCCGCAATCGACATGTCCGTTGCCATGGGCGCATCGCCCGTTATCCCGGCAATAACCGGATTCCTTGCTGGAGGCCTGTTCCTTCTTCTGGTTGACCGTTTTCTGCCTCACCTTCATATCGGACTTGAAAAAGACCAGGCAGAAGGAATTAAGACCTCCTGGCAGCGCAGCACGCTCCTGGTGACCGCGATAACCCTTCATAATATTCCTGAAGGGCTGGCTGTCGGCGTTGCTTTTGGTGCGCTTGGCAGTATCGGTTCACCTTCGACCTTCGGAGCCGCTGTTGCGCTTGCAATTGGTATCGGCATACAGAATTTGCCGGAAGGCGCTGCCGTCTCCATACCGCTTCGGAGAGAAGGGATTTCACGTTTGAAAAGCTTCCTTTACGGTCAGACCTCCGGCATTGTGGAACCTCTCGCCGGAGTCCTTGGGGCATTGCTGGTAGTAAGCATTCAACCGGTTCTTCCCTATGCGTTATCGTTTGCCGCGGGCGCAATGATATATGTCGTCGTTGAGGAACTTATTCCCGAGGCACAGCAGCATGGAAGTTCCGACCTCTCAACAATGGGAGCAATGGCAGGCTTTGCCATAATGATGCTGCTGGATGTGGCACTGGGATGAAAACGGATCTTCTGTTATTTGCCGCCGTGACCGGTGCATGTGCCGTCCTCTCATGCACAAGTACCGGCCCGCACACTGTTATTGAGCGGGATTACATACTTGCCATGCACTGTTTTGTTCATTCCGATGAATCCGGGCAACAACTGCTGGCCGACATTCCGAATCTGGCAGCAAAGGGTATAAACACGCTGGTGTTGGAAACCGGGTATCACTATGAATGGAACTCGCATCCGGAACTCAGGGAACGCGAGTTCTTATCCGGAAAAACGGCCAAAGAAATAGCACGGGTATGCGGGGATAACGGAATCGTGATTATCCCGCTTATAAACTGCGTCGGTCACCAGTCATGGGAAAGGGATAACTTTCCACTCCTGGCTGTGTATCCGGAATTTGATGAAACGCCCGGAGAGTATCCGGAAAATGACGGAATATACTGCAGAAGCTGGTGCACATCCAATGACGCGGTGTACACGGTCGTCTTTGATCTAATCGACGAGATTACTGCCGCGTTCACTACCACCGCCATTCATATCGGCATGGACGAAATATTTCTTATAGGGGAAGATTCCTGTGAGAAATGCCGGGGTCACGACAAAGGAGCGTTATTGGCGCATGCCATCAACAAATTCCATGACCATTGTGTAAAAGAACGGAATATGACTTTGTACCTGTGGGGAGACCGGCTGCTTGACGGCAAAGGAAGCGAAGGCGCGTCGTATGATGAATGGGAATCCTCATATAACGGAACCAGCACGGCAATACACAATATCCCAAAGGATATAATCATTTGCGACTGGCACTACAACACCTGCAGGAATTATGAGTCAATTTCGTACTTTCTGGAAAACGGTTTTTCCGTGTTGCCCTCGAGTTTCAAAGACGTAACCGCAACCAGGGCGTTGGCCGAGCACTCGTTGCGATACCGGACCGATGCGAAAATGCTCGGCCACATGTATACCACCTGGGGTGAAACAACAAACGATGCACTATCACGTTGGAAGCCGATGCAAAAAACGATACACCTTCTTCACTAACCCGCGAAGCGTGTCAGCTGTTCAAATATCGTTCCATCTCTCTGATTGCCGTCTTTCTGTTTTTCCGTATCAGCTTTCCAACAAGTCCCTGCTCTTCGGTAATTCCCTCGTTATACCGTAATAGCAGAATAACGAAGAAGAAACATTCAAGCATCTCTTTGTCTTCCCTCGTTGTAATCATATTCCTGTAGTAAGCATGTGAAATGTACTTGCAGGCTATAATTTCCACGGCCCGTACATAGACAGGCTTCTTTTCGGGCGATTGCGCGTAGCGCAAGAGGTAATACGTCCTCGCAATATCGAACATCCTGTTGCACAGAACGGCGGTTGCCCAATCGATTACCCACAAGGCACCGTCATCAGCAACCAGGACATTCTCTGGGTGGAAATCGCCGTGGCACAATTGCTTGGCATCGGTCGCGGACAGAAAACGTTCCACGACGTCCTTTTCCAACTCGGTAAGCATTTCGCTTTTGCGGCATCGCTCAATAATGCCGGTCACGTCATTGATCGTGAGGTTATCACTAGTAATGGAAGCGTCAAGGATGCTCTTATGCAGTTCAGAAAATTTATACACCAGATCTGGAATGGCCGACGGATTTTGTAGCATCACCTTCGCCATATGCGGTCCCTGTATCTTTTGGAATACGATACCCAACCGGTTCTCTTTGGTGACGAGTTCAAACACCTTTGGGGTGTTCGATATTTTTGATGAAATCATCGTGCTGATATCATGTTCGTTTTTAACCGAATCATGAGAAACACTATCGTAATACAGTTTCAGTATCTTGTCATTGTCAATTTCAAACGCTTCCGCGGTACGGCCAATTCCGATTCTGTTCAATTCCGGTTCCTCTTGTGCAAGCAGCTGATCATGCAGACATTACCCGGTAGTATAGCCGGGAATTCTTTCAAGTCAAGCCGCGTTACATTGCAACGGCATCATGCGTATACTATTATTCAAATCAGGGAGCATTCCATGAAAAAAAATCTGATTACACTGACCTTCCTTGTTCTGACTATCGTCATTATTGGAGGTATATATATGTCAAGCAATACCTTGAAAGAAGTGCCGTCAAAAATCACATTCA
>CAZQEF010000117.1:0-5737 GCA_964592325.1 uncultured Treponema sp.
TAAGCCGCACGCCGGAAATACGGTCAATCAGCGTTTCTTTTTCCCCTTTACCGCAATGTCCCGCGCTTTTTGTCGGAATGTTGCGGCCATCTCCGGGACTCCCTGCAGATCATATACATGCGCGACCTCGTCCCACCCGCGGGTATCCGAGGGGAACCGGTCAACGACTTTCCTGAATATAACGAGCGCACTCTGATAATCTTTCCCCCGAACGCAGAGACGCCCTTCGATAAGCAGTGAGTCGGCAGTCGGCTTGAAAGCCTTGTTGGCGCTTTGCATGAGTTTCCGTGCGGATTCGGTTTCCCCCATCCGGTCCAGACAGTAGACCAGGTTGGACAGCAGATTGCGGTCATCGGGTGTTTCGCGCAACAGACTCCGGTAGAGGATGGCGGCTTTCCGGTACTGCCCTGCTTTCCGGCGGTACAGGGCCAGCTGACGCTCGATACCGGCAGAAGGATACTGTCCGAGCAGTATTTCAAGCTGATCCGCGGCATCTTCCCATTTTTCGAGTTCTTCCAGAAAAGAAATCAGATCACGGCGGATTGCGGTATTATCATCCCAATGCCCGAGATATCCGCGGTATGCGTCAATACGCTGCGCTTCCTCATCAAGCTGTTCAAGACTTGCGATATATCCAAGCCAGGCCCCTTCATTTTCCTGCTCAAGCTGTAACACTTTCTCATACCAGCCGACAGAGAGGTCGAAAAGCCCGATACGGAAGTAGGTCCGGGCAAGCGCTTCCATAAGCTCGGGATCTGCTCCAACCTGACGAACAGCATCCTGGATCTCCGACAAGAGCGGTTCAGGATCACTGTCCATATTTGCGCGGCAAAGTGTGCGGTAATAATTGACGAGCGCCGGATCGCAGCCGGCACGTTCCGCACGTTTGACCACGGAACACAGCCCTTCCCAGTCTCGTTCATTTTTGTAGATCATAAGAATGCCGTAGTACGGTTCGGGATGGCTCTTGTCGATTTCAAGGGCACGGGTAAAATGATTGACTGCCGCCTGGATATTTCCCAGATTTCGCTGGGCTTCCCCCATCAGGGCATGAATCTGGGCTGAAGGTCCGTAGTTGCGAATATGAATCCTGGCGGCCTGAGCGGCCTTGGCCCACTGCATGTTTTCCAGGTGTGTCCTGATAATTGTGTTATTGACCACTTCCGGGGATGCTGATTCTCCTTCAATTACTGCTCCCAACTCCGCCATGAGCGCATGGGCTTCCTGTGTCATGCCCATTTCAAGCAGAACGGCGACCCGATACCAGGGAAGAACCTCGTCTTCCGGTGAAAAAAGAGCGGCGTTCTCGTACTCACCGAGTGATTCAGGCAAATATCCCAGATCGCGCAGGGTGTGCGCCAGGTAGAGGCGTGGTACAACTCCGTCAATATCGTTATTGATCAAAAAAGTGAGCATCTGGCGGGCCTTTTCAGCATCTCCCCGCTTGTACGTTCGCACAGCCTCGATAAAAAGAGCATTCCGGTAGCCCTCGTTGAGCCGCGGGTTGTCCGGATCCCGTTCGAGAGCCTCTTCAAAAACGGTTCGCGCGACTACCGGTTTTTTTGCCTTGAGATAGGCCATTCCCAACAGCGTGCGTGCATCGATTGAATCAGGATTTTTTTCCAGACTGACGCGCAGGGCATACACGGCCCGATGCGGATTCTCTGCGGACAGATAGGTTCGTCCGAGAAAGAACCAGCCTGAACCGTCATCGGGACAGTGTTCAAGATACAACCGAAAGTAGCCGACAGAACGGGAATATTGTCCCAGCGCATGATAGGATCGGGCCAGATAGAGGTAAATCTCGGGATGTCCCGGTGAGCCTCCCTCCCCTGACTCGGCAAAACCGCGCGCGGCAAGAGTTTCAAGGATCGTCACCGCTTTACGGTAATCCCGTTTTCGCCCGGCTGAAAGAGCCTGTGTAAACTGTGTTTCAAACCATGTTTTAGCCATTATATACCGAATACCAGTATAGACCATTCACCGTTACATGAACACCGCATTATTCTTGCCAGTTTTTTTTTTCAGGAGTATCATCACTCAAGGAGTAAAAATGTTCCATCGAAAAACCATCATGCTTGCCGCGGGCATTCTGCTCGCACTCGTTGCCGCAGCTGCTCTATTAACCGTTCCTCCGGACAGTTATACCCGCTTCATGGTCTTTGTTCCCGGAGGAAGAGTGGAAATCGGGGACGATGCAGAATCCTCCCGGTACATCGCCCGGATAGAACGATACCTTATCGCGCCCTGCGAAACAACAAACAGGGAAATCGTTGACGTATATAACCGTGCAATTTCATGGGAACTCGCGGAAATTCGGGGAAAATCGGTCTGGGTCCATCCTGATACCGGAATCAGGCTTCAATTTCCGCTGCTGGACACCGCCATTTCAGGATCCGGGATCATTATACGGGACGGAAAACTTGCCGTCGTCCCGGGGACAGAGGATTTGCCGGCGTGCGGTGTCAGCTGGTACGGCGCTGCCCTGTACTGCAATTATCTGGGACGAATTGAGGGATTCGACGAGGTCTACGATACGATCGACTGGGTCCCGGTCAAGAACGCCCGGGGGTATCGCCTGCCGGAATATGAAGAATGGGAATGGGCCGCCCGCGGCGGTGAAAAGTCGAAAGGATATCAATACGCAGGATCGGATGATCCCCTGGAAGTCGGCTGGTTCAAGGAAAACTCCGGGGGCGCTGCCCACCCGGTTGCCACAAAAGAGCCCAATGAACTCGGGCTTTACGACATGAGCGGGAATCTCCACGAATTCATGAATGAAGTCTGGGACCCCCTCCGCACCATGAACTACAAGCCGGACGAGTCGGGGTTTGTCTCCGGAGGGCTGCTTACCTCAGGACGCATCTGGCGCGGCGGGGCGTGGAACAAGCAGCCGGTATCGGTGTATTTTTTTCGGCAGAACATAAACCAGCCGGATTATTGTCTGCCCTGGCCCGATATCGGCTTCAGAATCGTATTTACCCGCCCCACGCCGGCCATGCGCGTCAGGTCTTTTTTCCGGCCTGAACCAGCGTTACCGCCGCGGTAGTGACAATATCATCTACGGTACAGCCGCGGGAAAGGTCGGATATCGGACAGGCAAATCCCTGAAGGAAAGGACCGTACGCGTCGGCGCAGCCCAAACGCTGTACCAGCTTGTAGCCGATATTTCCGGCTCCAAGGTCCGGGAACACAAGCGTGTTGACCTTTCCGGCAACCGGACTGTCCGGGGCTTTCTTTCGGGTCACGGAGGGTACGAGAGCGGCATCAAGCTGCATTTCGCCGTCAAAGAGAAAATCGGGTTTCCGTTCTCTGAGCAGGGATACCGCGTCCTGAACCCGAAGGACGTTATCATCCTTGCCCCCCGATCCCCGTGTGGAAAACGAGAGAAGGGCCACAACCGGTTCCGCGCCCAAAAACTCGTGGCAGCTTTTCGCCGCGGAAACGGCTATATCGGCAAGTTGTTCTGAAGTCGGAGAGGGAATAACCGCGCAGTCGGAAAAAATCAAAAGCCCCCCGGCACCCCACGTGTCATTTTTCGTATCCATGACGAAAC
The DNA here is from genome assembly GCA_964592325.1 of uncultured Treponema sp. GTDB lineage: Bacteria > Spirochaetota > Spirochaetia > Treponematales > Treponemataceae > Teretinema. The sequence goes on from CAZQEF010000117.1 coordinate 3,557, forward strand.
ATGAGGATGCGGTTTTCATTCCGGGAGCTGTTCCGATGACCGTAAGTCCGGCCCGGAGCACGTCGCCTGTAGTGTTTTCCGCACCGGCAACCATCGAATCGGCATATCCCTTTTTCACCATCATCGCGCCAAACCTGAGCACATGGCTCATGTCCTTACGTGCCTGCTCTTCGGTAATACCCTTTGCCTTGCGCTTTTCAAAATATGTGGCAGAAAAATCATCAAGCCACGGGGACTCAAGCGGATCTATTACCGTAATTCCATCAAGTTCAACACCTGCGGCTGCAGCCGTATCAGCAACGTCTTTATTGCTCCCCAAAAGAAATACTTCCCGGGCAATTTTCTCATCCAGTATTTTTCTTGCGGCCTGAACGGTACGTGACTCATTTCCTTCGGGCAGTACCAGCCGGTTACCAAGCGAACGCGCCTTTTCAATCATTGACGCTACAAAACTCATAGAGAGCCTCCACTAAATCTGTATTTGGTTTTTAACAGCATACTCTCCGGAAGATTTTTCCACAAGAGTGGTTTTATTGACAGCCATACCGTTTCCCGATAGTTTAATCACATGAACAAAGTCGGAATAATCGGGCTTGGCCGTTTTGGGACCTTCTGGGCATCGGTACTTGCCCCGGAATATGACGTATACGGATTTACGCGTACAAAACCGGAGAATCCTCCCTGCACGCTGGTCGATCTTGAGTATCTGTGCACGCTTCCGGTGGTATATCTCTGTGTCCCCATGCGGACAGTACCGGCAATGCTCGACCGCATCGCTCCGCTGCTCGCGCCGGGCACACTCGTTATTGATACCTGCTCGGTAAAAATCGAACCGGTCCGGTGGATGACTGAAAAACTGCCTGAACACGTTGACATCATGGCGACCCACCCCATGTTCGGCCCCGAATCGGCAAAGGAAGGATTGAGCGGACTGCCCCTCATGATGTATCCGGTCCGTATGCAGCAGGCGGTATATGACGAATGGGCTCATTTCTTCCGTTCACACGGCATCATGGTTGTAGAAATCACCCCCGACGAACATGACCGCCAGGCAGCCATGAGCCAGGCGCTCACCCATATACTCGGGAAAACGCTCAATACCATGGGTATTGAGGAGACCCCCATCGGCACACTCTGGTACCGCAAACTGCTTGCCATCTGCAAACAGGTTTCCCGCGATTCTCCGGAACTCTATCATGACATGCAAATACTCAATCCCTATGCGAAAACCATGCGTGACGCGTTTTCCGCTGCATGGAACGCGGAATGCCGTTCCCTCGACGATACACGACTTTGACTTGACCGAACCCGTGAAAGACGGATACAGTAGTACGCATGGTTGATAACAAGGATAATGATCTTCTTGATCTTGATGAAGAAGATTACGATACCGTACTCGCACCGGACATCGAATTTTCCGGCACCATCGAATTCGCAGACCCGTTCATGATCAAAGGCCGTGTCAGCGGTTCGATACGGGCATCAAGCGATCTTCTTGTAGATTCTGACGCAGTAGTCAAGGCAGACATCAACGCCAAACGCGTCGTTATCAAGGGAACAGTCGAGGGGAATGTTACCGCATCCCAGATCGTGCATGTTTTCAGCTCCGGTAAACTTACCGGTGATGTCACTGCCCCCGAAGTTGTGCTCGACAGCGGCTGTTTTTTTTCCGGAATTTGTACCATGCAGAGGTAGGGTACGATGAGGATTCGTTTTTACAGCGCTGTTCTTCTCCTTTCATTATGTATTGTTCACCTGCATGCACAGACAAAACCTGATGCCCTCAAGGCATATCGCGAAGGACGGTATACTGACGCGATTACCATCTGCCTTGAAGAAATTGCCGAAGATCCGGCCAATATTGAAAGCCATGTAGTTCTGAGCTGGTCGCTGATTGAAGCAAAGCGGTATGAAGAAGCCGAAAACTGGGCGGAAAAGGGACGTGAGCTGGCCCGATATGATCCCCGTCTCATCGAAATTCTGGCAGAATCCCACTACTTTCAGGGTAACAACGTTCAGGCGCTCCGTCTCTTCCAGGAATACATTTCCTACGCGCCAAACGGCAGCAGGACGGCGCTGGTTTATTATTACATGGGAGAAATATATCTGCGGCAGGCAAAGTGGCGGCATGCGGATATGTCCTTTTCTGCCGCGCTCCAGCTTGAGCGCGTCAATGCGCGC
>CAZQEF010000118.1:0-5223 GCA_964592325.1 uncultured Treponema sp.
TCTGGTGGTATGAGGCTTTTACTGCTTATTTTTTTTCAACAATTTTGGTAGCAGTTACTTTCCAACACAAAATGATGAAAACACAACATCCAGTACATCCTCTGGTGTTGTCTCCCCGGTAATCTCCCCAAGAGCTGCGAGTGCATCTTCAAGATCTTGCGAAACAGCATCAAGCGGGAAACCGGCGTTTTCTGCTTCACATGCATGCTCCAGAAACTTTCTTGCTGTTGTGAGTGCCTGTTTTTGACGTTCGTTGCCCGGAGCGGGGCCGCGGAGGTTGCTTATTCCGGATTCTCCGGTGGGGGTATCCTGTTTTGAATAAAGAAGTCTTTGGGTCTCTCTCATAAGTTCATGAATGCCTTCTCCGGTATGTGCACTTACGGCAAGTATCGATGTGTTTGCCATATCACCGGTTTTTGGAATGGGCCGGACATCTTTGTGATCTGCCTTGTTCCAGAGTGCAATAATTGCTGTATGATGGGGAGAATTCAGGAAGTCTTTATCCTGTGTGGTAAGTCCTGTTGTTCCGTCGATGATATACAGGATTATATCTGCCTGTGAGGCAAGTGTCCTTGTACGATCAACGCCTTCTGCTTCAATAAGGTCGGTTGTTTCACGAATCCCTGCTGTATCGTAGAGACGGACTGGTATTCCGAGAAAGTCTGCTTCTGCTTCAATCCAGTCACGGGTTGTACCGTGGATTTCAGAGACGATTGCCCGGTCTTCTTTGAGAAGGGTATTGAAAAGACTTGATTTGCCTGCGTTTGTTTGTCCTGCAAGTACTACGGTCGCACCGTCACGGATTATTTTCTCTGCCTTCCATGCCTGTTCCAGCCGTTTGATTCGTTCGCGGGAACGAATGATACTTTCTGCATCAAAAGCGCCCTTTACGGTCTGTTCATCTTCCGGGTATTCAATTTCAACCCCCAGCGCGGCCAGGGACTGTAGTATCATGGTCCGGATGGTTTGTACTTCTGTTGAGAGACTGCCGGAAAGCCGGTCCGCGGCATGGTCGCGGGCGAGATCGGTACGGGAGTCTATTATTTCACGGATGGCCTCTGCGCGCGCGAGGTCGGTTTTGCCGTTTGTAAAAGAACGAAGGGCGAATTCTCCACGGTTTGCCGGACGAAATCCGGCGGTGAGCATGGTTCGGTATACGGCAAGAACAACGGCCGGTCCTCCATGACCAATTATTTCTGCGGATTCTTCGCCGGTAAAACTGGCCGGCTCGCGAAATACTGCTATCATGACTTCATCAATTCGCTGTCCGTCTGTTCCGGTTATCCACCCGTGAACCAGGGTGTTACCTCTGGCCGCGCAAAGAGTCTGTGGCCGGGAGAAATACGGCGCAATCAGGTCAATTGCCCCTTTCCCGGAAACACGCACAATACCCAGTGCGGATGGGATGAGTGCTGTCGCGACAGCTGCGATCGGAGTTTCTGGATCGTAAGAGGATACGTTCATGGCTGCGAAGTATAGCAGTTTTTTATATGAATGACAGCTCCATCTGGCCGAGGGCTGTTTCCTCTGATGTGGGTCTGCTGAAATAGTATCCTTGGATGATATCGCAGTGGAGTGCTTTCAGATATTCATATTGTTCAGCATCTTCTACTCCTTCAGCAACAACCTTTAATCCGAGACTGTGGGAGAGTGTTATGATGCTTTTTGTAAGAAGTCGTGTTTTATCCTGATTTTTAAGATCATCTATAAATACTTTATCAATTTTGACAAAATGAACCGGCAGTTCTTTGAGATATGACAGGGACGAATATCCTTTCCCGAAATCATCAAGCGAGAGCAGGAATCCTGCATCGCGGAGTTGCAATAGTTTTTCTGCCATGAGTTCTATGCTTTCAATAAGGAAACTTTCAGTTATTTCGATGTTTATACGTGTTGGGGAGACACCACTTTGCTCTATGAATTGTATAAGCCGGGGCACAAAATCTACTGCCTGCATCTGCCGGACGGATACATTTACGGAAATGGTGAAGAGGGTATATCCAAGCAGGTCTGCACGTTTTATAAAATTAACAGCAGACTGAATCACAAAAAATCCTATCTGGTCGATAAGTCCGGATTGTTCGGCTATGGGGATGAATACGCCGGGTGATATTTCACCACGTCTGGGATAGTTCCATCGGGCAAGTGCTTCAAGTCCGTCAATTCTTCCGGTAGAAATATTGATCTGGGGTTGATATGCCACATATAGCTCGTTGTTGTCCAGGGCATTTCGAAGTGCTGTTTCCAGTTCAAGACGGTATGCAAGTGATTGATGGATATCATCGTCATACAGATAGTATCCGGCACGTCCGAGTATTTTTGCCCGGTGGAGTGCTGCGTCTGCTTTCTGAAACAATTCCTCCGGGGTTTGTGCATGATTTGGATACAGGGCAACTCCTGCTGTGACTGAAAGATAATGGGTACGGCCATTGATCTCCATTTTCCGCGTTAGAAGGCGTATGACCAGCTGTGCGTATTTTTCTACAGAATCTTTTGTTGATGAGGATACAAAAAGGATGAACTGATCTCCGCCAAACCGGGCAATCTGTATGTGCTCATTGACTATCGACGAAAGTATATTGGCCGCGTTAACCAGTACCTTGTCCCCGACAGCATGGGAGAACATGTTGTTGATAAGGGTAAAATTGTTGATGTTCACAAAGATGATGCCTGAGGTTTCATCAGGGGCGGTATTCTGTATCATTTCCTGGCAGATGCGTTCTGCGTTTGTGCGGTTGGGCAGTGATGTAAGCGGATCAAAGAACGCGAGTGCTTCAATTTCTGCTTCCCTGCTCTTTCGATCGTCAATATCGGTAATTGATCCCGTTATGTGAGTCAGTTTTCCTGTGTCATCACGAAGTGCTTTGCCCCGGACATTTATCCATTTCCATGAACCGGAGGATGTTCTGATACGGACTTCTTCCAGAATCCGTTCTGTTGCTCCTTTAATGTGGTCGCGGACTACCCGGGAATAACGGTCTTTGTCGTCCGGATGCATTATGTCTGTCAAAAGCAGTGTGTTGTGTTTTTCACTGGTGAATCCGGTAATTTCATACCAGCGTTCAGAATAATGGGTTGTTTGTGTTTCAAAATTCCAGTCCCACAACGCATCATTGGAACCGATTGACGCAAGGCGCAGGCGTTCTTCGCTTTTTTCCAGAGTTTCCTTAACTTCGGAAATCTGTCTTAACTGATTCTCAAGTTCTCTCCCTGTAGAGGAAAGCTCGTCATTCAGTTTTTCTATTTCGAGGTTTTTTTTCATGAGGGTGTCGGACAGTGCCTGTTCCCGCCGGAAAAAGAAGAATAAAATGATGATAACCGCGAAGCAGAACGTGAATACAATCAAGACTATGAACAGGGTTGTTCTGTGATTTTCCCAGAATGTTGGTTCACGGTTGATGAATTGTGCTCCCTCGGGAATGTTTGAGATCGAAAAACGCTCCATGGCATCATGGTCAAACAGCATGACATAGCCTGCGTCGGAAATCGGATGAATTGAGTCGGCGGGAACTCCGGAAAAAATGGCAAGCGCCATTTGTGCTGCGTTTTTCCCCATTACAAACGGGCTGAAAAGGTATCCCCCCAGGGCCCCGGTTCCCAGATGATGGGTGTTGAGAACATACACCGGTGTTCCCGCGGCGCGTGCTACCCGTGCAATGAGGGTTTCACCGGTGTAGACAAGACCACTTTTATCCCGGGAATAGCTGCCAATAAATACGAGATCGTTTCTCCCGAATGAAGAGACTTCCCGTTCAATTTGCGCGATTGTCATGTCGCTCAATGAGCGTACGGGAATCCGGGGGGTGAGCGTGCTCAGGGCTTCCCGTATACGCTGTTCAACTGCCTGCCCGGAAGGATCAAGGTCGCTGATAAGATACGCGGCTCGGGGTTCAGGCTGAATTGTGAGAGCTGTTTCAATGGTTTTGGTTGTCGACTGGTCCTCATATACCCCGGTAATATTTCGTTCTGTACCGATAATCCGTTTTGCTGATGCTTCGTATACACCGCTGTGTACGACAGGGATTCCGGGGAAAAGTGTTTTGCGGTTTTGCATTACAAATTCGAGTGCCTTGTCGTCTGATGTCAGTATGAGATCAATCGAACCCGGGGGATATTTGATGGTAATTTGCCGGGAAAATGAATCAAGGCGGGCGTCGTCCGGAAAGCGTTTCCAGTCCATAAATTCGCTGCAGATCAGAAACGGTTCTCCGGTAGCTTGAAACGTTTCCATCATGCCGCGGGAGATATCCGCTGTCCATTGATATTCAACGTTGTATGAGTGAATGATGAGAACTGATTTATACGGGTGCGGCGTTGCTGCAAATACTCCCCTAAGGGCGAATAGTAATGCGAAAACTGATGGTATAAGGTATTTTCTTTGTAAGCATCTCATGTCTCTTGTCTAATTGTCGGACAGGAAAAAGCGTTCGTCAAATTTCATGCATCCTGCCAAAGATCAAGATCCCGTACCGCCTGGCGGTTCCCGTCCGTAAAGGGATTTGCGGTGCCCGATGCATACAGTTCCTCGATACGGCCCTTGTATACTTCGCATACTTTGTGTCGAACCAGTTTTAACGTGGAATTGATTAATCCGTTGGATTCATCGAACGCCCGGGGTATTAGGGCAAATGATGCAGGCCTCCATTGCGCGGGAAGAGAGCTGTAGTCACGATGCCCGGCAAAAGCAAGAATATCGTCGCGTATCATTGTAATGACTGCATCAATACGTTTGTTCTCATCGCTCTCCCGGTTCAGTCCCCGGGAGGCAAGCGCTTCTCTGACCGCTTCGGTATTGACGGTTATAATCGCCGAAGTAAATTTGCATTGATTGTTGTATGCCATAACCTGATGTATATATCGTGATGTGTTTATTATGGCTTCTTCAATGGTTTCAGGACTGTATTTTTCACCGTCTGCCGCTATGAGCAGGGCTTTCTCCCGTCCGGTAACAACCAGGAATCCGTCTTCATCGATATAGCCCAGGTCACCGGTCCAGAGCCATCCGTCACGGAGTGTTTCCTCAGTCGCTTCAGGATTTTTAAAGTATCCTTTCATGACCGACCCGCCACGGGTAACAATCTGTCCCCGTTCGCCGATGTCACACTCAATGGTGTCGTTCTTCATGATGCGTACGTCAAGGTTGGGAATGATTACTCCCGATGTGCCGAATTTGTGCTTTCTTGCGGAGTTCGCGCAGATAATGGGGGCATTCTCAGTGAGTCC
>CAZQEF010000118.1:5233-5643 GCA_964592325.1 uncultured Treponema sp.
TTCGAGAAGGGCGCCGCCGCCGACGCAGAATTTGATGTCTTTGCCGAATACGGTTCTGAGTTTGGGAAAAACAAGCGCGTTTGCGAGTGCCCAGGGGAAGAATAAAGAAAGACGCACTGCAAAAGACGGCTTATTGTAACCGTTTCCTGCACGGGCAATTCCTGCACGGACGCCCCGTTCAAAAATACCATTAATGAAACTGCCCTTTGCCGCGACCCCCTGAATCATCTTTTTCATAAAATTGCCGGAAAGGGCGGGTACGGTGAGCAAAAAATCAGGATTTATTTCGGCAAGATTCCGGGGAAGATTACGCAGCGCAGCCAGCGGGCCTCCGCGGGCGTCGACAAAATACATGGCGAGGCCCTTGAGGAGGAAGAGAATCATCGGACCCTGCCCCGCAAGGCCTCGGT
>CAZQEF010000119.1:0-5612 GCA_964592325.1 uncultured Treponema sp.
GTTTCCGTCTCTTGTAGCGGCCCAGACGGCGCTTGCTGCGGTACTCTCCAGAAAACCGGTCAAACTGGTTTTTTCCCGGCAGGAAGATTTTTTGTTCACGATCAAATCAGCCCCTGTCAGGATACGATATCGAACCATCCTTGATGACAACAATGCGCTCAAGGCAATGAATGTACGTATACTCATCAATGCCGGCGCGTACAGCCCGCTCATAGATGAGATAGTTGACCGCATGACCATAGCGGCTATCGGACCGTATCATTGCCCGGAATTCAGAATCGAAACCTACGCACTCAGAACAAACCTCCCTCCCATGGGAGCGTTTTCCGGATGGGGCGAGTCACAGGTTTCTTTTGCCCTTGAAAACCACCTCTCCCGCCTCATTACGGAAACAAATCTCTCCCCCGTCGAATGGAAAATGACCAATCTTCTTGAACGGGGTCGCATGACGCATACCGGCGGAGAGCTGAAACAGGATCGCCGATACGACGAACTTTTTGATCGCGTATGCACCGTAAGCGACTTTTACCGGAAGTACACCGCGTATGAGCTGCTTCAGCGAAAGAGGAATGACCTGAGCCAGCCCCCGCTGCGGGGTATCGCTGTTTCATGCGCGTACCAGGGCAACGGCTTTACCGGGAAAAACCCTCCTTCAAGCGCATACACGGCATCGGTAACCATGGATACCGATGGCGAAGTTCACATTTCCGCCTCGGTAACATCTGGATCCATGAGGAAAATCATAACCGGGCGTGCCTCTGAAATACTGGAAGTGGAAACCGAAAGCATTCATTTTTCTGAACCCACCACGGACAATCTGAAATCCGGAGGACCGCAGACACTTTCGGACAAACTGACCATCATTCTTCCCCTGGTGGAAAAGTGCTGCACAACACTGCAAAAACAGCGGTTCCGTAATCCGCTTCCCCTTACGGTAAATAAGACCTTCCGCCCTCCGCGAAACGAGAACTGGGACGCATCACTTCTTAAGGGTATTCCTTTTATCTCCGCAACGCCGGCCGTCTGTGTAACCGAGATCGAACTGGACCCGCTTACCTGGACCCCCTCCGTCAGGAAAGCATGGTTTGCCATAGATGCCGGCAAAATACTCGACGAGGGAGCCATACGCTCGGCAATACGGAAAAGTTTCACCCAGGCATGCTCGAGAACACTTGCGGAATATCTGGTTATCAGGGACGGCCGTTTTTCTCCGGGAGACAGCGTACAGTATGATATGCTTCCCCCGTCGGAAATGCCGCCGGTCGACATATTCTTCCTGGAATCATCCGATCCGCCCCGGGGAGTCGGTTCAATTCCCCAGCTGCTGTTTCCGGCCGCGTTTGCCGCCGCCCTCTACCAGATCATCAGAAAGGGCGCTACAGCAATTCCCGTACGGCCGGAGGACATCTACCAGCTTACGCGCCATGAGGAGGAAGCAACATGATAGTCCCCTTTGTCCTTAACGGAGACCTTGTCTATATTGACGCGAATCCCGGGGAACGGCTGGTGCAGATACTCAGAAGGCGTTTCAATCTCTTCACCGCACGGGAAGGATGCTTTACGGGACGATGCGGTTCCTGCATGGTACTCATGAACGATGAACCGGTTCCTTCCTGTCTGGTTCCCGTTTTTCAGGTAAAAAACAACTCCATTGTCACGCTGGAACATTTCAGCAAGACCGATGAATACCGGGAAATCATGGACTCGTTTGCCGAAGCCGGCATATCAATGTGCGGTTTTTGCAATGCCGGGAAAATATTCATTACACACGCGCTCATACGGAAGAATCAGCGTCCTTCCGACGATGAGATCCGCGCCATGTTCTCCGGAAACATGTGCCGATGCACGGATATTGAAGATCTTGTAGCCGGTGTAAAAAAAGCCGCTGCGCATCGAAGGAGGCGGCATGCTTAACAAAACGACAACGGTATACCGTGCCAATTCCATCACCGAAATACAAACCCTGCTGCGCAACATATCAGGCATTTCCGTTACCGCCGGCTGCACCGAAATTGCACGAAGACAAACAGGCCGTTCGCTCAGCCTGCCCACGCACGTTCTGTCAATTGCGGGCATTCCGGATCTGTGTTCGGTAATAAAAACTGAACGGTATATCGACTTTGGATCCTGTGTTACGCTCTCAAAAATACTTGAACTCGGCCATAAAAACGTGCCCGGTGTTCTCTATTCCGCAGTATCGGGAATCGCGAACCCCGCCGTTCGCTCGCTCGCCACGCTGGGCGGAAACATTTCCGCAAAGGGACACCGGCTCTCGGCTTTTGCCCCCCTGCTTGCCCTTGATGCCCGGCTTGAAATAAAGACAGCCATGGATACCTACTGGATTCCCATGAGCCGTTTCTTTTCCAATACCGGCAAAGAGCAGCCGAAGATTCCCGAATGCCTGTGCCGGATACGCGTACCGGTTGAACACTGGGATATTGCCCGGTATCACCGCACCGGACGTCCTTCTCTGGTGAGCGAGAATACCGCATCTTTTGTTTTTCTGGTAAAGACGCAAAAAAAAGTCCTTACCGATATACGCATCGCCTGGGCCGGAAAATTCTTTTTCAGAAAACGCGAGTTTGAAAACCTGATAATCGGGCGCACACTGCCCCTGTTCCGGAAAGACATGATAAATCTCATGGACAAGTCAGAACTCTTCTTTGACCAGCTTCTCTTTCCGGAATCATACAACCGCGCCTGCTTTCTCAATTTTCTTGAACACTCGCTGCATATGCTCACCTGATGAGCATTGAATCTCCGTAAGAAAAGAATCGGTACTCTTTTTCTACCGCATGGCGGTACGCATTGAAAATTCTGTCTTTTCCGGCAAAAGCCGAAACAAGCATCACAAGCGTCGATTCCGGCGTATGGAAATTGGTAAAGAGTCGGTCTACGACCGAAAATTCGTATCCGGGATAAATGAATATGTCTGTTGACCGTTCTCCGGTACGCAACCGTTGTTCACCGCTGTCCCAGGCCGATTCCAGCGTTCGTACGCTGGTCGTCCCGACTGCCATGACCGGACGTCCTTCCTTTTTGGCCGTTTCTACCTTGCGCGCGGTTTCATCGGTGATGATGAAGCGCTCTTCATGCATTATGTGATCTTCAAGTCTTTCGGTGCGGACCGGCAGGAACGTGCCGAGCCCCACATGCAGCGTTATGCTGGTCCGTTCTATACCGTGCTTGTCCAGTTCATCAAGAATGTTCGGCGTAAAATGCAAGCCCGCCGTGGGGGCCGCTACCGATCCGGTATTTTTCGCGTACACCGTCTGATAACGGTCGGCATCGAACGCTTCATCATCGCGGTGAATATACGGCGGAAGCGGCATATGGCCGAACCGGTCAAGCCAGTCATCATCCACCGGGGAGGAAAAGCCCAGAAGGCGAAACTCGCCGCCGGCAAGTCCGTCCGGATCATCCAGAACGGTCGCGGAAAGCCCGTCGGGGAAGCGGTACTCCCGGCCCGGTTTTTGACGCTTCGCGTTCTTTGCCATCACTTTCCAGACAGCTCCCGCAGGGACGTCCGGCATCATGACCGGAGAGATCAGCAAGAATTCGACCCTGTTTCCCGTAGCCGCGACTTCGGCATACACCCGGGCACGGCGTACCCGTGAATCATTGAATACCAGAAGGGTGCCCGGTTCTACCAGAGACGGAAAGTCGGAAAAATCCCGGTCTTCAAGGGCGCCGGTAGCATGGTCAAGCACGAGCAGGCGATCTGCTCCGCGTGAAGCAGATGGAACCTGCGCGATCAGATGTTCGGGAAGATCAAAATGGAAGTCGCTGGTCTGCATCGTTACCGTCCGTCAGTTTTGGTTCAATTCCGAGATGGGTGTAGGCACGGCCGGTTACCATGCGTCCGCGCGGCGTACGCTGCAAAAGACCGGCCTGAATGAGATACGGCTCATAATAATCTTCAAGAGTGTCCATAGCCTCGCCTACGGAAATGGCAAGCGTTTCGGCGCCAACCGGACCTCCGCCAAAGTTGGAAATTATGGAAGACAGTATTTCCCGGTCATATCGCTCAAGACCAAGTGTGTCAATTTCAAGCTTTGCAAGTCCCGCGGCAACAACCTGTTCGGTAATAACGCCGTTACCGAGCACCTGCGCGAAATCGCGCATACGGCGGAGCAGCCGGTTCGCGACACGGGGCGTTCCGCGGGAACAGCGTGCCAGATGAAGCGCCGCGTCGGACTGTATATCCACGTCAAGAATGTCCGCGGAACGGCGGATTATCGCGGAAAGCTCTTCATCGGTATAAAAGGCGAACCGGTGCACAATGCCGAAACGGCTTATGAGCGGACTGGACACCATACCCGCGCGGGTGGTTGCCCCGATAAGCGTAAATGGCGGTACCGGTATGCGCACCGTCCGGGCGCTCGGTCCCTGCCCGATGATCCAGTCGAGCTCGTAATCTTCCATCGCGATATAGAGCATTTCTTCGATGGCCGGTTTGAGACGGTGAATCTCGTCAATAAAGAAAACCGTCCGCTCGGTTACCGTGGTGAGAATACCGGCAAGATCCTTGGGCTTTTCCAGAGCCGGGGCGCTGGTCACCTTGAAATCCACACCGAGCTCGTTGGCGGTAATCTGCGCGAGTGTCGTTTTTCCGAGCCCGGGCGGGCCGATCAAAAAAAGATGATCAAGGCTTTCTCCGCGATCGCGTGCCGCGGTAATAAAGACGGAAAGGTTTGATTTTATCTGTTCCTGGCCCAGGAAGGAATCGAGATTCCGCGGCCGCAGGGCCCGGTCCGGCTCGTCACCGGGTGATTCCTCCGGACGGACCGGACTTGTTTCTGACTGCATCTCCCTCTCCTACGAACTTAACTCGACAATGGCACGACGGAAAATTTCCTGTTCCCGTTCCGTGCGGCCAAGCTTGCCGCCCTCCGCCGCAGAAAGCTCCGCAGCGATGGCAGTAACCCGGGCGGCAGCGGCCTTCCGGTCAAAGCCCATATCGGCAAGTGCGCCGATTATGTCAGCGTGTTCGCCCTCGTTCTGAGCCTGCGCATCGCCCCGGTCGCGGGCGAGTTTTCCCTTGAGCGTGAGTATCATTTTTTGCGCAGTTTTCTTCCCGATTCCCGGAGCCGCGGAAAGCCGGGCAACGTCCTCGCCTTCGAGCGCGGACTCGAGATCTTCCGGCCGGATGCTCGAAAGGATGCGTATCGCCTGTTTCGGTCCGATACCCTCGACCTTCGTCAGTTCGAGAAAAATGTCACGTTCTACAGGGTCCGGAAAACCGAAAAGGCGCATCTGGTCTTCCCGGTGATAGAGCCACACGTACACACGGACCGTCTCGCCCAGAAGGCCGAACGAGTCCAGGGCCCGCGAAGGTACCATGATGTCCCATTCGATACCTGAATTTTCTATATAGAGCGTGTTGGGCAGTTTTGCCGTAATGACACCGGAAATGCTGTTGAACATGGTGCCATTATCGCGGTTTTTGGCATAATTGGCAACTGCTGCCAAAATTGTTGGAAATAATCCAACCTTGACAGTGAAAATGAGAGCCGGTAGGCTGTTTCCATAACCGATAACGGAGGTACATCCATGGCCTGTGATTCAAAAACCGAATGCACCTGCACCTACCCCTGCTCCCGGCACGGCAA
>CAZQEF010000120.1:0-5292 GCA_964592325.1 uncultured Treponema sp.
GCGAAGAATTCTTTGCGCGCCGTTTCCGATGCCGTGTCGAGAAATTCGGTAACCGCGCCGAACCACTGTGCACAAAAAGGGTCGTCCGTTTTCATGGGGAAAAGGCCTTACCGGTTTTCTGTATCACCGCTAATTCCAGATATGCATCCTGAATAGCGAGGTGTCGGAAAGAATGGAAAAATAATCGCGGAAACCTTGTATTATGAAGCTAAGCATGGTTTGCATCCTCCTTGTCATATACCATCAGTATACATCATAAACTCAATAATTGAAAAGTAAATGTGTATTTGAAAGACGCTGGTAAACTTTCCGTAAGTATCGGTACTTGCGGTTTTTAAAGGCCAGAACCGCGATTGCTTCCCAAAGGAAAACCCAGGATCCTATGGAAAGCCCTTCGAGAATGGTCTTGAAAAAAACCCGGTTAACGGGATGCTGTACGTTTTCCAGTGTAAAGGTAACGAAAATCAAAATAAAGAAGATGATAAGATATCCGAGGGATTTGATGATGTTTGCATTACTTCTTTTCCGGATGAGTTCAAGCTGGTACAGGAAGTAATTGCGGATACCTTTTCTGGTACGCTCTTCAAGATCGGCATTCCTGAGTTCATTGCTGATGCGGAATTCGATTTTTATGTTTCGTGAAAGCGGTATGTCGAATGAACAGTCTTCAAGATAGTTTATAACCCCCGGGTGAATATCACGTTTCCTGATCGGGTAGTTATCAATAGTATTGAAAATGTCGGTGTATTTGTTTACCGACAATCGCAGAACGTAACTTTGATCTGTTTCATCAAAATCATATAGCCCATTCAGAACTTTTCTCATGGTCATGTGTTCCTGTCAGGTTTCAGTGCAGCGAGATCAGAAGATTCATACCGATTGCTTCCTGGTCGGGATTTGCCGCGAAAAAATCCCGTGTATACTGATTATACTGGAACTGGGGCCCAATTTGGCGTTTCTTGCCGGCTTTTTTATCCGCGTCAATTCTCTCCCATTCCGCGATTGCTTCATGGTATCTCTTCCCCGCGTTTGCTTTCATCCAGTCCATGAAGGGAACGTTGAATTTGAAGTGTTCTCCAATATGATCCAGGAAAAAAGTGCGGTGCCGTTCGTCATTCCGGTATCCTTCGGGAATGGGCGAATCGGGAGAGAGCGGTGAATCGGCCTGTTTCCTTTCCGCCGGTATTACGGTACGTATCCCGGCAGAAATTGTTCCGTCTTTCAGATACGCGTGTATTCTTGCGGTCAGGCCATCCTTGTTCCCCGAAGCGGGGATTCCGTGCCGTCTGCAAAACCTGCACAGTTCCTCTTTCAGCCAGTAGTATGCGAGAAAAATTTCCGGATCAAGATCCTTCGTCAATTCGGGCCGCATCGGGATTCCTTATAGCTGCAACACATATTCACGGCATTCATACTCTCTGGCGCCGTTGAAGCTTGTATATGAACCGGTTTTCTGAAAGGCAAAACCGTTCTTCTCCATGACTTTTCCCGAAGCGACATTGTCCACGGCGTGTTTGGCGTGAATAACCCATATATCCGTTTGTTCCCGAACAAAGGCGAGCATTGCGGCAACGGCTTCCGAGACAAGTCCCCGGTTCCAGTAAGGCTTTGCAATGATGTATCCCAATTCATGGTGATTGTCGCCGCTGCGGAAAGTTATCCCGCCGGAGCCGATGAGAATATTTTCATCCTTGAGGACAAATCCCCACACGAAATGGTTCTTGTCGGGAATCGCCGCTTCTTCCATGGCGAGCCATTCCGTTGTCATTTCCACATTGGTATGGGTATCCCATTGCATGTATTTTGTTGCGACGGGGTCAGAGGCCCAGCAGGTGAAAATGTGTTCCGCGTCCGAAACGGCCAGTGGCCGCAGGATGAGGCGGGAGGTTTCGAGATTCGGAGTTTTCATGACAGGTTATACCCTCCTTCGGAATGGTACCGTAAAGTATAGAAAACTATATGCAGTTTGACTACTTCAGTCTTCTTGCTGTTGATCAACGACGATCAGTTTGATGAAAGAATGGTATTCAGATAGCGCACAAAATCCCGTTTCTCGTCATGGTCGCCATCGTTGCCCAGGATGACAAGACAGATATCATCTATGGTGTTGTGAATGAAAAATCCTGAAAAGGAACCATTCAAGAGTCTGCCGCCGTGAACCGGAATAAGACCTTTCCCTTCGTCGAAGAACCACCACCCGTATCCGTACTGTCCGTTATAACGGGTCATCATTCGCCTGATACGGTTACTGTCGACAAGTGTTTCGGTATGAAGCGCACGATCCCAGCGATACAGGTCTTCTACGGTTGAATACATGGAACCGGCACCGTAACCCATTTCGGCACAGGTCAATTCGGGTGTCAGTGTTCCGCTTGTCCCGTATCCGGTTGCCAGCATCTTGTCGTGTTCCGGATCATACCCGGTTCCGGTATCATGCATATCGAGTGGAATGAAAATTTCCTTTTTAAGAAATTCTTCGAAAGCCATTCCGGATGCTTTCTCAATGATGTGGCCAATCAACATGTAATTGATGTCGCTGTAACAAAACGATGCATCGGGTGGTGGGGTGGCTATACGTAGATGCCCGGCCTTTGCCGCATTCAGGAGTTTCTCTTCATTGGTTTTTCCCGGGTAAGCTTTGAGGTACGAGTTGCCATGGCACCCGGGTAAACCCGGCGGTAAACCCGAGGTATGGGTCAACAGATGATGAATGGTAATCCGGTCCGCATGGGGGAGTTGGGGGCAAAACCGGTCTACTGTTTGATCAACGGACAGTAGACCGCGTTGTTCAAGAACAAGAATTGCCATTGCCGCGAACTGTTTTGTCATGGACGCGATCATGTATCGGGTTTTAACCGTATTCTTTGTACCGGCACCTCTGTCTGCAAGACCAAATGCACCGGTGTAAAGCAGTTCACCTTTTTTCGCGACAAGGACTGAGCCGGAGAATCCGGATTTCGCAGCGAATGTTTCAACTTCCCGTGAGATGTTTATTGCTTCCGGCGTACCTACGGGCTTTGGGTCTTTTTCTTCACAGGCAACAAGCACGGCAGAAAAGAGGCAGAATAATAAAACTCCGTATTTCATGTTCCTTGGATCCTTGCCCGGTCAGTACATTTTCTTGTAACGGTTCGCGTCGCTTTCCGTCATGGTGGGTCGTATGCCTTTTTTTGTGTATACCATGAGCCGGAAATCTTCTTTTATTGTCTTTATGGAACGGGTCTTCTCTTCGAGTGTATGTATATGCTTTGCCATTTCCTCTTCAAGGTTCCAGTACCCGATTATCTGGTCGAGCGTTTCGCCGTAGATACGCTTCTTCTTGTTGAGACGGTTTACGAGAATGGCGGTAAAGAGCGATGATGCCGAACCGACGATTACGCCCGCCAGACCGAACAGACCTGAAATCATTTCACTGGACATGGATACCTTCCTGGTTTGTTGTTTTATTTCCCGAGCAGTTTGACAATGTCTTTTTCCATCTTGAGCGGCACTGTTGCCGGGGCATACCGCTTGTAGGGTTTGCCGGAAGAATCGATGAGAAACTTGGTGAAGTTCCATTTTATGGATTTTCCCGACAAGCCGCTTTTCGTGTTCTTTTTCAAATAGTCAAACACCGGATGGGTGTCTTCTCCGTTCACCAGGATCTTCTCGCTAAGCAGGAAAGTCACCCCGAAGTTTATCTTGCATGTTTCCATCATGGTATCATTCGATTCCGGTTCCTGATTTGCGAACTGGTTCGAGGGAAAACCGATAATGACCAGTCCCTCTTCCCGGTATTTTACGTTGAGTTCTTCAAGTCCTTCAAACTGCGGGGCAAGACCGCACTTTGTTGCCGTATTGACGACCAATACCACGTTTCCTCTGAACTTGCTCATGGAGACGGGATTGCCACGGGAGTCATTGAACGATAGATCATAAAAGTTCATGGAGTTCTCCTTTATCCTATCAATCAATTCTAAAGCTTGTCTTTTGAAAAAACAACGGACATGTATTTTGCTTCGGCAAAATCCTCTTCATGAATCCTTACGAGGTTCTTCAAAATTTGGGAGAACGACGTTACGCCGTACCGCTCGCGCATGTAATCAATTCCTTCTTCATATATGAATGTCTTGCGCAGGAGCACGCGCCTGTAGGGCCGGCTTTTTTCCAGGGAGAGATTATGAACGCAGGAGATCATGGCATCAAGGACTTTCCCGGTCATGACGGTGCGCCCGTGGGCGGACAGGAGATGGTCAAACTCCGCGGAGCGGGCCGCGATTTTCGCAAGGCTCGCCGCATAGGTGTCAAGTTTGGTCGATTCCCTGAGACACATCCATACATGATTCGAAAGACTGTCGCCGGTAAAGAGGTACCGGCTCTTTGCATCGAGCAGGCATATTGATCCCTGTGTATGGCCGGGGCATGAGATAACTTCAATTCGGTTGTTTCCGAGATCAATGATGTCGCCGTCATGAAGCGGTTTCACCGAATAGCGGCAGCTTTTTTTGACGGACCGGTAGGTTCGCCGTTCATCGGCATCCATGCCTTTTCGTGCGAGAAAGTAGTAACCGTAGCGGTAAAACCAGCCGCGGTGTTTTCTGAGCAGGGGGATATCATCCTGGTGTATCAGAATTTCCGGAAAGAACCCGTTCCCGGAGGCGTGATCAAAGTGTCCGTGAGTATTGACGACAAGTACCGGTAAATCCGTTATTTCCTTGACGGCGTTGGCAATGTTGTTCCGGCCGTTTCCGGTATCGACAAGCAGCGCTTTTTCAGAGCCGACTACCAGCGTGCAGAACACGCCGGGAGATTCGCAGATGTGATAGATTGAGTCTGTAAGTTTCAGAATGGAGTACATGTGCGTTCCTTAGCTGAGCTGGAATTGTTTCAGTATGGCAGAAATGACAGGCTCTTGTGTAGTGTCGGTATCTACCCGGATTAGCGGAAAGGAAAGCTGTCGTGCAGTTTCTTCAATATAAGAAGCCAGGGTTTGGTGAAAACCGGTTCGCCACTTTTTGATCTGGTCTTTGTTGTGCGAGTTCTTATAATTCTCAATCTCGCCGGGATGCCCGCCCGGGATTTCGCCGGACATCTCCATTTGCCAGATACGTGTTTGCTGTTCGAGACTGCTGACAAGAAAGAATGCATTATGATCGTTTGATTCGCGCAGCAGTTCCGGAAGAACATGCGCTCCTTCCACGATGACCGCCTGATCCCCGGAGATGAGCCGTATGTCTTCAAGCAGTAACGGAAAAACTTCACGGCAGTATGCCAAAAAGTGATCCCGAAGTTCATTGAGCGGATGCTCGTAAA
>CAZQEF010000120.1:5302-5570 GCA_964592325.1 uncultured Treponema sp.
GCATCCATGCCGCCGCAGAGAAGATCACGGTAATGGGCGATCGCGGGATACCGTTCCGGGGTTTCAAGGCCGAACATGAACTTCCCGAAAGCCGTTTCGTCGGTGCGATAGACCGATAATCCGTATTGCTCCGCAATGCGTGCTGCCGCCGAAGATTTTCCTGAACAGGACGATCCGCCGATCCAGTATACCTGACGCTCCAAGCCGGGGGCATTACTCATGGTGGTTTCCTTCAACGATGTTCCGGACGAACTCCACCGGGTGCTGG
>CAZQEF010000121.1:0-5540 GCA_964592325.1 uncultured Treponema sp.
GTAAACCACGAAGGCATGATTGATGTGCCTTTTACGCAGATCGCGAAGGAAACCGGAAGCGCCATATTCGCGAATACGGTCGCGGCCGGATGTATTTGCGGGCTTCTCAAGGTAGATGCCGAAGAAGGTGCGTCGTTCATGTATGACTACTTTTCCGGCAAGAAAGAAGACGTGCGCAATAAAAACCGTGATGCGTTCCTCAAGGGCTACGAAGCAGGAACAGCGCTCGACGAGATCAGCATAGTAATTTCGCGAAGCGACAAACCGAAAGGGGATCTGATGCTTTCGGGTACTGACGCGGTATCTCTTGGCGCGCTTGCCGCCGGCTGCGACTACATGTGTGGATACCCCATGTCTCCGGCGACCGGTGTTCTGCAGAACATGGCGGAGTATTCAAAGCGGCACGATATCATTGTGGAACAGGTTGAAGACGAAGTCGGCGTGGTAAACATGGCACTCGGTGCCTGGTTCGCCGGCGCGCGCGCCTTCGTTACCACTTCCGGCGGCGGGTTCGCCCTCATGACCGAGGGAATCAGTCTTGCGGGCATGATCGAGTCTCCGTTTGTACTTCACCTTGCCCAGCGGCCGGGACCGGCGACCGGTCTTCCCACCCGTACCGAACAAGGCGACCTCGATCTCGTTCTGTACGGAGGTCATGGAGATTTCCCCCGTGTCATATTTGCTCCGGGAACCCTGGAAGAGGGCTATATCCTCACGCAAAAGGCGTTTGCCCTTGCGGAGAAGTATCAGGTCCCCGCGTTCATTCTTACCGACCAGTACTTTGTGGACACACGGTATAATGTGCCGCACCTCGATGTTCCGGATACTCCCCGGGATCGGTACATTGTAAAAACTGTCCGGGATTACAAGCGCTTCGCCCATACTGAGTCGGGCGTGTCTCCGCGGGGAATTCCCGGTCATGGAGAAGGGTTTGTCTGCGCCGACAGCGATGAACACGATGAGTCGGGACACATAACCGAGTCCATGGATATACGCGTCCGTATGGTAGACAAACGAAAGAGAAAACACGCGGCGCTCGTCGAAGAATCCGTTCCTCCAACCCTGACGGGAAAGGAGACGTATAAAACACTCATCGTCTGCTGGGGTTCAACAAAACCCATGGTAACAGAAGCGGCTGAGGAACTGGACGGCCAGGATGTTGCCGTGCTGCACTTTTCACAAGTGTATCCTGTTCCGTCCGGGACAAAAGCCCTGCTTGAGAAAGCGGACCGGATTCTGAGTGTGGAGAATAATTCGTCTGCGCAGTTTACTCGTTTTCTGACGGGAGAAACCGGTATTCCGATAACGACTGTCATCCTTAAATATGACGGACTGCCCTTTTCGGTGGAAGAACTCACTGAGCGCCTCGCGATAGCAATAAAGGAGGGGAACAATGGCTAATCAGTATGACTTTGAACAGAAACCGGATATTGCCTGGTGCCCCGGATGCGGCGACTTCATGATACGGAAAGCGCTCCTTGGCGCGCTGGATGAACTCGAACTGGAACGGGAAAAAGTGGTGCTGGTTTCCGGAATCGGACAGGCGGCAAAAATGCCTCAATATGTGAACACGAGTTTTTTTAACGGTCTCCACGGACGAGGACTACCGCCGGCCACAGCCATTAAAGCATGTAACCCGGAACTCACGGTCATCGCGGTCGGAGGAGACGGCGATATGTACGGCGAGGGAGGGAATCATTTTCTCCATACCACTCGCCGCAATCCGGACATGACGCTTTTTGTACATGACAACATGGTGTATGGTCTTACCAAGGGACAGGGGGCTCCGACCTCGCGACCGGGAATGGAAACTCCCGTACAAGTGACCGGTGTCTTCGAAAAACCCGTGAACCCCATGGCTCTCGCCATTTCGCTTGATGTAACCTTTGTTGCCCGTGTCTTCTGCGGAGATATTGATGAGACAAAAGAGATCATGATGCGAGCCATTCGTCATAAGGGGTTCGCCCTCGTGGACATCTTTCAGCCCTGCGTATCGTTCAACAAGATAAATACTTTCGCGTGGTTCAAGGAGAATACCTACTATCTTGATGAAGGGTGGGATCCGTCAAACCGTGCGGCCTCGTTTGAAAAGGCTCTGGAGGAAGAACCGTTCCCGCTCGGCGTTCTCTATGAAAGCAGTCATCGGAGTACTTTTGAGGAGAACCTGTCTGTCTACGAAAAGGAGCGGACCCCGCTCTACCGTCGGAGTCGGGATGGCGCGGCAGTGAAAGCGGAGATCAGCGCAAAGACTTAAGAAAAGATAACCGCGATTTTCCCGGATAACAGGATCACCATCAGGAGCGAGAGAGCCCAATAAGATACGGATACGGCAACCGAGTGGAGCATTCGTTTTAATGTCAGTACCTGCTGTTCTCTTGCCGCATATACGGCGCTGGCAAATATGAGAACAAACAGAATTGATGAGAAGAATCCCGTTGAAACGGCCGCGTTCCTGATGGTATAAAAAGTATGCTCGAGAAAGTTCATAACACCCCAGACTGGTATGGCCATCCCGAACGGGAAAAACCTCTTCTCGTCAATGAGATAAACCATAAATCCCACAAGCAGAACCGGCAGGAAAAATACCATATTGTGATAAAGCCATTGGCCGTATCCGATGTCCGGTATGCCCCAGTTTTGCTGCATGAACCGGGGAAAGTTTCCAATCGTTTCTTCGGTTACATGAAGGATTGTGTAGACTGTTATTGTCATGAGAAACAGTATGGACAGTTTCATTTTTTTCATTGTCTTTTATCTCCCGCAAAACATAAAACCTGAGCACGAAAGGATTGTTACTCTTGCTGTTCCGACAGCATCTGCCGCAATACGTACGGAAGTATACCCTTGTTGCGGTAGTACGTCGCTTCGATATCGTTATCAATACGTACTGTCACGATAAAATCAAGTTCCTGTCCGTCTTTCCTTTTGGCCTTGACCGTCAGGCTCGCGCGGGGGAAAATATCAGCGAGTCCGGTAATGGTAAAGCTCTCTGATCCGTCGAGTCCGAGGGAATCGCAGTTTTCTCCGTCGGCGAACACCAGTGGCAGAACTCCCATTCCAACCAGATTGCTTCGATGGATGCGCTCATAGGCTTCTGCAATTACAGCCCTGATACCGAGAAGAGCGGTACCCTTTGCCGCCCAGTCGCGCGATGAGCCGGTGCCGTATTCTTTGCCTGCCAGAATTACGAGCGGAGTTCCCTCGCTGATATACTGCATTGCGGCATCGTAGTTGTACTGTTCGCTGTTTTCAGGAAATTTCTTCGTCCAGGCTCCTTCCCGGGGAGCAATCATACGGTTTTTTATTCTGATATTCCCAAACGTTCCCCGCATCATTACTTCATGATTTCCTCGCCGGGATCCGTATGAATTGAAGTGCGTCTGATCCACGCCACGTTCAACGAGATATTTTCCGGCGGGATAATCAGGGTCAATAGCTCCCGCGGGCGAGATATGATCGGTCGTTACCGTATCGCCAAGGAGAAGAAGCGCGCGGGCTTGTATAATGTCCTCAGGCTCAGGGAGATCAACAGAAAAATCATCAAAGAAAGGCGGATTCCGTATATATGAAGACTCATCATCCCATGTATAGGTCGTGCTTTTCGTAACGGGAAGATCCTGCCAGAACGAGTCCCCCGAAAAAATGTGCTCATACTCTTCCATAAAAGCGGTGCCTGTTACATGAGCGGAAGCTAACTTGTCGATCTCTGAATCTTTTGGCCAGATATCGGCAAGGTAAACCTCCCGGCCGTTCGGATCCATACCAACCGGTTCGCTTTGAAAATCAATATCGATCCGGCCGGCAAGAGCGAACGCCACAACAAGCAGCGGAGACGCAAGGAAATTCGATTTGACAAGCTGATGGATTCTCGCCTCAAAGTTGCGGTTTCCCGAGAGCACCGCCACGGCATTAAGATCGTGTTCACTGATGGCGCGTTCTATCTCCGGTTTCAACGGTCCGCTGTTTCCGATGCATGTGGTACAGCCGTAAGCGGCAATATGAAACCCGAGTGCTTCAAGATAGGGCATGAGACCGCTTGCTTCCAGATACCGTGTTACCACTTTTGATCCGGGCGCGAAAGAAGTTTTTACGTACGCCGGCACGACAAGGCCCTTCCTGACCGCTTCGCGCGCCATGAGCCCCGCGCCAATGAGTACCTGCGGGTTGCTTGTATTCGTGCATGAGGTAATTGCCGCGATAACCACGCTGCCGTCTTTGAGTGTAACCTGCGACCCGTTTATCGTGAGTTCTGTTGTTGATCCGCTTTGTGCCGGTATCTTCCGGAAGTAATCACGTATGCCGGAAAGCGGAAGCCTGTCCTGGGGTCTTGAAGGTCCCGCAAGACAGGGCTCAACGGATGAAAGATCCAGTTCGACAACGCGGGTATACTCGCGTTCTTCATTGTCCCGGTAAAAAAGGCCGTTTTGTTGCGTGTAGGTTTCGGTAACTGCTGCCAGTTCTTTGCGTCCGGTCATTACAAGGTAATCAATTGTTTTCCGGTCAACCGGGAAAAATCCGAGCGTTGCACCGTATTCCGGTGTCATGTTGGCGATTGTTCCCCTGTAGGGAATGGAGAGTTCCTGCATTCCCGGACCAAAGTATTCAACAAATTTTTCCACTACCCCTGTTTTACGGAGCAGCTCGGTGATTGTAAGTACCAGATCTGTTGCGGTAACCCCTTCACGAAGCCGGCCGGTGAGCCGTACACCGATTACTTCCGGAATTGACATATAGTACGGCTGACCGAGCATGACTGCTTCTGCTTCAATACCGCCAACACCCCAGCCCATGACACCGACGGCATTAATCATGGGAGTGTGGGAATCGAGGCCGACCAGGGTATCGGGATACGTAAGCGTGCTCCCGTCGGTCGTTTCGGTTATTGTTACCCGACCAAGGTGCTCAAGGTTTACTTGATGGCAGATGCCGGAATTGGGAGGAACCACACGAAAGTTTGTAAAGTTCTTCTGCGCCCATTTAAGAAGAATATACCGCTCACTGTTTCGTTCATATTCTTTGGCCACGTTACCGGCAAGACTTCCCGATGTTCCTGAGAAATCAAGCTGTACCGAGTGGTCGGCGACAAGTTCAACGGGCACTCCCGGGTTAACCCGTTCAGGATTCCCTCCATGTGCTTTCATGGCATCCCGCATGGCCGCAAGGTCAACTACTGCAGGAACTCCGGTAAAGTCCTGCATGAGCACCCGTGCGGGGTGATACGGAATCTCAATCGGGGAGACATACTTTGTTTTCCAGGAAAGAATGTTCTCCAGATCGGATTCCGTGACAATACGCCCGTCCATTTTTCGCAGGATGTTTTCAGCGAGAATTCTGATGGAGTAGGGAAGACGATCTATGGAAAATCCTGCTCCCCGGAACTCCTGCGCGGCTTTGTCAATGTCATAGTAATTGTATGTTTTTTCGCCCGCGGTGAACTGTTGTATTACATCCTCTTTGTTCATGGTTCTGTTCCTTCATTTACCGCCTTCTTCCCATGATTCTCAGGATGCGCACAAAGAGGTTGATGATGTCCATGTAAA
>CAZQEF010000122.1:0-5461 GCA_964592325.1 uncultured Treponema sp.
ATGATCTGAAAGTGTCCAGCTGGTTTTGCGACCGTATCGGCGTCATGTACCGGGGAGAGCTGATGGAAGAAGCCGATGCCCGGGAACTCTATCGCACGGCGGCGCACCCGTACACCCGCCTTCTCTTTGAAAGCGCGGGGAGTGATACTGCCGCAATGGGAGTAGCGCAGGCCGCGGGGAGCAAAGCACGCGAAACAGGTGCGGAGCTGGCCGCGGGAAGTGAAGCCGGTGAAATGCGCGCGGAATACTCCGCGACCGTCGGAACCCAGGCGGTGAGTGACACTGCCGTTGCGGGTGAGAAGCTGCCCGCTGCCAGTCAATCCGATTGCGCTTTCGCCGCGCGCTGTCCGCTTGCTGACGAGCGTTGTAGAAAAGAAAAACCCGGTTGGCGCGAGCTTTCGCCCGGCCACCGGGTTCGGTGTTTCAATGCGTGCTCGAAGCTGTTTGCTCAGGACTGATTAAGGATATCTGTCAAGTTGTATGTTTTCCCGTTATAGGTAAACGTTCCGGCTACGCTTTGGGGCGGGCTGGTGTCGTATGTTGTTCCTGCTGCCCATACAGCTCCGCCGTTCATGCTGCAGATAATTACGCGGGACCCGGCGGTTGACAGATTGGCCACAATCCAGATGTCCAGAGGATCGGGATTATTTGTTGTCAGAATAACTGTTCCAGAAACGGTAAATCCTTCTCCCGTGTCCACAGACGTCAGGGTCATGGTATCAACGTTTCCGTCTGTCGTTACAGACATACCGAGCGGATAGGGACCGTCTTCAATCATTAAAAAGCCGAATTCAAAGACACCGCCGGCAGCTTCCAGGACTTCCTCCGGAATATCGTCTGAGGAGCCTGTATCGCAGGATACGGAGCAAAAGGCAACTGCGATAAAAATGCAGAGAGACACCACTACACCACGTTTTTTTTCCATACATCCTCCCTGAATATCTTTGTTCCCTGAAAAACAAAAGCATTACAGAAGGAGCAGACAATGCTGCCGGTAATGGAATAAATGGTATTCACTAAAAGGATAATATCATTTCATGGAGGGATCAAGAGTTCCCTGCGTTTTACAGAAATCTTGCAATCAGGTGAAATGCGTCGTATTCTGTGATGAACACGGAGGGCGTATGCAAAAGAAATCCGGCGGACCGGTAGCAGCGATCATGTACGATTTTGACAAGACGTTGTGTACACGCGATATGCAGGAATACAGTTTTATTCCGGGAATAGGAATAAGCGCGAAAGCTTTCTGGGCTGAAGCGGGAAAGCTCGCAGGACAAGGCATGGATCCGATCCTGGCGTACATGTATCTCATGCTCAAGAAAGCCCGTGAGGCCGACAAGCCCATCCGCCGGGAAAATTTCGTGTCCCTGGGGCGGGACATCGATTTTTTCCCGGGTATTGACGACTGGTTTGAACGGATTAACCGATACGGGAAACACTGCGGAGTAACGGTTCAACATTTTATTATCTCATCCGGCCTCAAGGAGATTATTGAGGGATCAAAGATTTGCGACCGGTTTGCCAAGATTTATGCCTGCGAGTTTCATTATGACGCGAACGGTGTTGCCGACTGGCCGCTTATTTCCGTGAACTATACCACCAAGACACAGTTTCTCTTCCGCATCAACAAGGGTGTTCTCGACGGCACCGACAGTGATGCGCTGAACCGTTATGTTCCCGAGGAAGACCGTCCGGTTCCCTTCAGAAACATGGTGTATGTGGGAGATGGTCTGACTGATGTACCCTGCATGAAGCTGGTGAAGGCGAACGGCGGGCATTCCATTGCCGTATACGGGAATAATAACCGTAAAAAAGTTGAAGAGCTGCTTGTGGACAAGCGGGTTGATTTTCTCGCTCCCGCGGATTACGGGGCAGGCAAAGAGCTTGAAACGCTCGTAAAGCGCATTATTGACCGCATGTGCGTGGTTCAGGATCTCTATGAGCGCCATCGTGATCAGGAGCGCGCGGTGTCGGGAAAACAGAGCAGATGACAATAAAGCCGAAAATTATTGATATTCTTGCAGTGTATGGGCTGGTTCTGGTATATGTCCTGCTTTCATCATTTTTATTCCGGCTTGATGAGCCTCGCTGGATCAATCTGCTGTTTCCTGCCGGGATTGCCGCGATTCCGCTGCTGTATGCCCTTCTTCGCTGCATGAGTATTCCTGCAATTTTTCCTGTTGTACGCGTAACCCGGCGCGAAACCGCTGGCGCACTGCTTTTGGTGCCCGCCGTTCTTGTTCTGTTGATACCCCTGGCCGCTTTCATCAAGCCGTTTTTACCTGAAGAAACCCCGACCGATGCAGCATTCATTGAAGATCTTCTTTCCGGCGGATTTGCCTATGCGTTTTTTTTTATTGTAGTGTTTCCCGCTGTTACCGAAGAAATTCTGTTTCGCGGATTTATTCTTTCCGGATTGCGAGCCAATACGGGTAAATGGCCTGCCATTGTTATTTGTTCTCTTCTTTTTGCTTCACTGCATCTGGAACCACTAAAAATAGTGTTTACTGTGATTCCCGGGTTTGTAATCACGGTTGTGGCCTGGGAAACACGGTCTCTTGTCCTTCCGGTTATTATGCATTCTTTGCATAACGGGATACTTTTTTATGTATTGTGGAAATCCGTTTTCAACATAGCTTTCCCATAGTTATGCCCCGGGAATCTTCCGTGAGTACGACGAATCCGGTCTTTTCATAAAACGTGACCGCACCGGTGTTTCTTTTGCTGACATCAAGATGCACTCCGGGGCACTTGGCGAGGACAAGTTGCCGGAAAAATTCCTCAATGAGGGTTGTCCCGATACCCTGTCCCTGCAGTTCCGGAAGAAGGTCGATGTGAAAATGCGCCGGATAGTCGGTTATCCAGGGCTCAGTCGTCTTATCCGGTGTATATACGGGACGGTGGAGCCGGGAAATCATGTCTGTTTCGCGTTTGCTTGCCGTGTTTTGCGACTCTCCCTGCGCCTCGGGATAACGCCGCCGGATCGGTGGCAGCCAGACTTTTTCAAACCACTGGTTGAACTGTACTGTATTGTCGGTCCCAACCAGATATCCCCGCGGGATGTGGTCTTTTTCCGCAACCAGGCAATAACGGGAATTGTAAACAAGGTACGGAGCCGCGTAGTACTGTCCGATCAGCCAGGGATCAGTGAATTCCGGAGTTGCGTCTGCCCCTTCAGCCCCGGTTTTTAAACAAATATCGTAGAGGTAGGGGAGATCGGAAAACAAGGCATATCGGATTATGATACTCATATAAGCCAAGTATAAGCGGGAATACAAGACTTTCACTACCTTTTTTTTTGTGGTATTCTTTCAGCATGGCATATGAAGTAACGGCAACCCGGCGTCGTCCGGGTAAATTCGAAGATCTGATAGGACAGGATTTTGTCGTGGCGACTCTTCAAAAGTCGCTTTCAGCGGGGAAGATTGCTCCTGCATATCTCTTTTCGGGACCGCGGGGGTGCGGAAAGACGAGTTCCGCCCGTATTTTGGCCAAATCCCTGAACTGTCTGACTGCTCCCGGAGCCTCTCCCTGCGGAACGTGTTCTGCCTGTCAGGAAATAACTGCCGGTTCGAGTCTGGATGTCATCGAAATAGACGGAGCGTCGAACACAAGTGTTAACGATGTTCGGCAAATCCGGGATGAAGTTCAGTTCCCGCCGAATTCTTACCGGTATAAAGTATATATAATTGATGAAGTCCATATGCTTTCTACCAGCGCCTTCAATGCCCTATTAAAAACAATAGAAGAACCACCACCGTATGTTATTTTCGTTTTTGCAACTACCGAGCTTCACAAGGTTCCTGCGACCATAAAGAGCCGCTGCCAGCAGTTCAATTTCCGTCTTGTTTCCGTAGACCTGCTCAAGCAGGCTCTTGCGGATGCCGCTGAAGAAAGCGGTATAACCGCGGACGATGAAGCACTTTTCTGGATTGCGCGCGAAGCAACCGGAAGTGTACGTGATGCCTATACGCTTTTTGATCAGGTTGCGTCCTTTTCGGATGGTCATATTACTTTTGACAAGATACGCGATAAACTCGGGCTCGTCGGTATTGACCGTATTTCCGGCATTTTGTCCGCCTGTGCCTCCGGCAATGTGACCAGTGCGCTTGATGCGCTCGACATCATATTGAATGCCGGAGTCTCAATTGAACAGTTTACGGTTGATATAGCCGATTATTTCCGCTCCCTGTTGCTTATCAAGAACGGGATAACCCGGGAATCACTGCTTGGGCAGAATGCGGACCGGTTTTCCCCGGAAGCCCTTGCCGCCTGGAACGCGGCACAGCTTGAGCGGGGACTTGAACTGTTCCTTCAGCTGTACCGGGATATCCGCTATTCCCTTAACGAGCGGTATGAACTTGAGCTTGCTGTTTCCCGTCTCGCCTGGCTGTCCGATCATGTGCCGCCCGCAGAAATGAAAAGGGCGATTGAACGGGCGCAAAGCCTCCTTTTAGGCCCGTCTCCAGGATCTTTGGAGAGGAGGGATGCCGTCCCTTTTCCGGAAGCGGATCGTGACACTGCCGGGGAATCGGCTGACGCGGTCCGCGAGGAGCCGGTTTCCGATCCCTTTGCGGAATTAAAACGCCGTATACAGAATTCTCCCGGAGGGGGTTTACCCGTGGAACCGGATACTGCAGACACGGATCCTCTTATCGAGGAGGGGAAAACCCTTCAGCAGGAAGCGGAGCCCTATGCGCCTCACAGTGAGGAGTCTGAGACGTCGCCCGGTACGGAGCCCGAGGCTCCCCTCTTGCAAAGCGAAGACGAGCTGCTTCCGGTTCCTTCATCTCCCCTCCCGCTTGAAACCGTTCCCGGGAAACTGATTGAATTTTTCAGTTCAACAAGGAACATGCTGGCCTCCGCGCTGTCACAAGCCTATGGATGGAAGGATACCGGTGAATCGATTGTTTTTTTTGTGCGGAAGCCCTTTCTCTACACTACAATCAAACAGGATCTTCCGCTCTTGTCGGCAGCTGTCTCCCGACTTTTGTGCCGTGAGGCAGGGGTGGAAGTGCGATTGGAAAAGAGTTCCGGCAATGAACATACGACCGAAGACAAAGTTCCTGAACAGGTAGAGAAAATACGCCAAATGTTCAAAGGCATTATTCTGGGGGAGGACAAACGACAATGAATCCTTTTGATTTTCTGGGTAACGCAAAGGGTTTTCAGGAAAAGATGCAGCAGTTTCAATCGGATATGCAGGATATTACCGCAACAGGGACCTCCGGCGGCGGTATTGTTTCTGTAACCATAAACGTGCAGTTACAACTCTTGGATATCAAAATAGATCCAATAGCTGTGGATCCACGGGATGTGCCGATGCTGCAGGATCTGATTGTCGCGGCGCATAACGCGGCCGTTGAAAAAATGCGTGAAACCGCAAAGGAACGGCTTGGTTCTCTTGCGGGAGGCATGCTCCCCCTATGAACGCGCTTGATGATGTAATCGAGAGTTTCTC
>CAZQEF010000123.1:0-5425 GCA_964592325.1 uncultured Treponema sp.
GCAAGCAGGGCGCAGGAAAAATAGTAGCTGTTTTCGGTATTTATTATCCAGCGGCCGTTTGGTGATGCTTGTACATATTCGCGGAGCGCGGCACAGTCGCGCACAAATGTGTCCCAGCTTCTGCATGTGTTTCCCGCAAAAGAAAACGTGTCGGCAGGTGAACGTGATCGGGATGTCAATTCAGATACAGCATAAAAATTCATAGGTCAACGCCGGACAATTCGCCGCACGAGAAACTCGCCGGCAAAAAGAACTCCCATTATGATATATGAAATGAATCCGTTGTATAGCGACCAGACAAACGGGGAGGCATACACGGTTGTGTACAGGGCTATCGCCGTGTTCACTATAAAAAACAGGCACCAGACAAGAGTTACCTTGATGCAATACCGTTCCGCTGACGCGAATGTTTCGCCTTCCGCGGAGGCAAGGCTTTTGTCCTGCAGGAGGGCAAAACGAAGGATCATGGAAGGCGGCCGGATCAGGGTAACAGAAAAAGTCAGCAGGAGTGTTACACCAAGTATAACCGGGTAAAACCGGAGCACGGTGGCGCTGTTCGTTACGAAGGCCGCCAGCGCAAGGGTTCCGAGCAGGACGGAAAGGACAATCGTCCTTGCTTTCTGTACGCCGCCGGATTTTGTTCCGGTGAACGCAAAAAAATGACCCAGGGCCACTATGAAAACCGGCAGTGAAAGAAACCGGGGAGGGAGGTCAAGATACACAATCGAGAAGAAAATCAGAAACGGATAGAGTACTGACGCTCCAATGAAAAGTATCCTGCCCGGCCGGAAATTCACTGTGGTTCACCGGACTGAACGAGGTCGTAAATTGCATCAACAACGTCCTCTATGGTCCGTACCTTTTTGAATGATTCCGGGTCGATTTTTTTGCCGGTCAGTTTCTGGAGACGAACGATGAGATCCACTGCATCGATACTGTCAAGATCAAGGTCGTCAAGAAGCAACGCGTCCATGGTGATTGCTTCCGGCTCAAGTTCGAATGTCTCGGCCAGAATGGTTTTCATCTGTTCAAAGATTTCGTCTTTTGTCATGCGTTTTCTCCGCTGGTTGCAAGTGATTGCGAAATAAAACCGGCCAGCGCGGATACCGAGGCAAAATGCTTCCGGTTGTCCTCATCTTCCGCTGAAAGCTTGATGTTGAACTTCTTCTTGAGGGCAACTCCAAGCTCGAGGGCATCGATGGAATCGAGACCGAGTCCTTCGCCGAAAAGGGGGGCGTCATCATTAATGTCATCAACCGTGATATCCTCAAGTTCTACCGAGGAGATGATGATTTTCTTGATTTCTTGTTTGAGTTCATTCATGGCATATTCCTTCTATTAACGAGGAAAATATAGCAAAAAAGGCCTTTCATTGCAAGATTCTCAAGAAATAGGAGATTTGTTTTTGCATGAATATGGTATTATTTAAAGGAGAGATAATATTATGAAGAAACCTGTGCTTGTATTGCTTCCATTTAAACGTTCTTTGGGGAATGGCCGTGAGCAGTCACGTGAGATTATTGCCGAATATTTGTCCGTACCGGCAGAACACCTGCAGTTTATACAGACCGATTCCGGTAAACCGGTATTAGCCGGTTTTCCCGATGTGCACATCGGTATTTCGCATTCCCGGAATATTCTTGCCGTGTATATCGGGCCGGAGAATGCCGGAATCGATGTGGAATTCGTAAAGCCGCGGATATATATGGAAGACATGGCACGGATTATCTGTACGGATGAGGAACTTCAGCTTTTTGAATCGGCAGGAACGGAACAGCTTCGGGTGTTTTACGAACTCTGGACCCGAAAAGAGGCGGCAATCAAGAAAGCGGGGGGGAATCTTACCGATTTGTTTGCGGAAGATATGGCGCCGGATAGTACGTACCGCCACTGGCTGGTCACCGGTGATTACATGGTCTGTATGGCCGCTTCGCAAAGAATGCTTTCTTCCGTTTCGGTGGAGTCGAAGCTTTCTTCATTGTTTGCAATCTCGCCCGTTGCCGTATTTGAAGAAGCTTCAGGGAATATTTGACGGTATATGGCTTCCGTCATGCGGCGTGCCGCTATGGGTGTGCTTTCATAAGCGAAATCTGCCGGATCGATGGGTTCGCCAAGCGATATTTTATAAAAATAGTAGCCGCTTTTGTTGATACGGTAAAAGGGATCGCCTTTTTGCAGACCCCGCATGTCGTTTACCTTGATATGAATCGGCAGAATCGGGTAGCCGGTATCGAGAGAAATACGGGCGCTGCCCTTTTTGATGGTTCGGGGAATGGTTTTGCGGGTTCTGGTTCCTTCGGGAAATATGACGAGGCAGTTCCCATTGTCGAGCGATTCCCGGCATGACTCAAGAATGTGGGTAAAGTCAATTGAATTGGGGATGAACAGGCGTCTTACGACATGCCGTATTACGGGGCGGGTAAAGAGTTTCGCATTGACAATACAGTCCGGGCGGGACAAATAGGACATGAGAATGGTAACATCGAGCAAAGAGGGATGGTTTGATACCACGATTGCCGATGAAAGCTCTTTGAGTCTTTTTTTGTCTTCTTTGCTGATAATCACGTATACATGATCAAGGATTGCCATGAACCGGCGCATGGTCGCAAACGTAACCGCTGTTGCGCCACGCATGACCCTGCTGGATCGTTTGAGCGGATGGACAAATTGTATGACGAAGGGAAATACGCCAAGCGCCAGAAAAAGGGCTCCCAGAACAAAAAACAGGTACACGAGACTCTTGGTAAACGTTTTCCAGACAAAACGGAACGGATTACGCATGGGCATGCCGCACTTTCCGGTCAAGGCCGGTCCGGTTGCCGGCGGGGCAGAGCATGTCCCGTGCGAATCGTAATGCCGGGGGCAGCTGTTCTGCAGCGGATGTGTGTGTGCGGTACTGTTCGAGTATTTCAATCGGCAGGGGCAGCATGTCCCCCTCATCGGTGCGTGAAAGAACCAGTGCCACCGCGTGGGGAATGCAAGGCAGGTCCGAAATTTCAGTGTAAAGCTCCGGTATCTGTTCGTCGGCGCAAATGAACAGGCGCCGGTCTTCAAGTCCGGCGAGGATGCCGGACGCGGCATCCCTGAGTCCTTCGGCAAACGCGTCGGGGCCGGGGTAGCAGGCTGTATAGCCCTCGGCGTTTTTTTCGGTAATGGAAAGGGCTGCGACCGGCGTGTTGAACACGGAAAGGCTGAAATGCGCCGGAGAGACTTCTCCGTCATCTATCATGCGCCCGGTAATTTTGTACTGCTGTCGGATTTCTCCGTACACTGATGAAAAGGTAATTTTCATGGGAGGCTGGCCGGCAAGCGCGTCATGACCCGCCTGAATGGTCATCCGGGTCAGCTGGCTCAGCCGTCTCTTGAACATCGCGTCGACATGCGCGAGCGGGGGTGTCGCACCCGGGTTTTCCAGTTCCCTGGCGGAATCAAACCAGCTGTCCCAGTTTTCGTCCGGTTCCAGTCCCGGGGCCCATACACTCCACGCCGCAATATATACCGTCATATCTGTTATTTTTTCCGGAAACAGAGAAGGGAATATGCGTTTGAACCGAGATTGTGATGTGCCTCTGTCAGCTCGAAACCCTCCCGGCAGATTGTATCGGTGAGTTCCTGACTGCGGTACATCTTGCTGTTTCCGTTTGCGATACAGGTGAAATAGAGGGATGTCGCCTGCAGGGAATAGGAAGCTGCCTCAAAACGCTGTTTGTCCCAGAACGGTTCAAGCACAAAGACATTGCATGATGTGTCAACCGCTTTTGCCACTTTGGCAAGAATGGAACCAACCTGTTCAAGTGAAAAGCAGTCAAGAAACTGGCTCATCCATACGGCATCGGCTCCAGGGGGAATTACCGAATCTTCCGAAAGCATGTCCACAGGTACGGCGTCGATACGGTCGGAGAGACCTTCGCGTGCAATGTTTTCACGTGCCATGCCGACCTGACCGGGAAGATCAAGGATGGTTACGTGTACATCGGGATCATGCCTGCAGGAGGCTATCGCCCATTTGGCGGTGTTGCCGCCGATGTCGAAAAGTCTTTTCGGCTTCTTGCCATACACAATGGGCAACGCCTGGGGGAACGCAATGTCGGAGTAGAAATGGTCAAAGTCAAACCAGCTTTTCTGTACGCCGGGATCAAGGCGCGAAAGACCTTCATAGACGGTTTTCCATTCACCCAGCGCCTTCAGTCCTTCCGGTTTGCCGTTGAGTATGGACTCCTTGAGTGAAAAAGCGCCCAGATAACAGACATCATGGCAAAAGTCCATATTGACCCGGGTCATGGTATCTTCAAGGATGAAGAATCCCGTTTTTCCGAGAATGAAGACCGGTTCATCCCGTTCCGGCAGAAGTTTGACCAGTTCCATTCCGAGTCCCATTTCGAGGAGAACGGAAACGCCGTACACGGTCATTGACAATTTCGAAGAGATCTCCGGAATCGTTGCCCCGTCATCTCCCTTCGAAGAAATATATTCGAGAATTCCGGTATCCCGGAGCGTTCGTGCTGCCTCGAAGGACAGGGGAGCAAAGGCGATCTTCTGCGCGTTGAATTTGGCGTCGACCGCCCGGATTGAGTCAGTAAAATACGATGAGTGCATTCAGTATCAGTCCCTGTTATAGTATACGAAAATGTATTTGTCCAGATTTTTGATCCAGCGTACATAGTTACGATGGATAACTTTCTTCTCGAGATTAACGTCAAGATTTTTGCTGTCGACATACTCAATGTGGTACGAGTTCTTGTCAAATACCACTTTAATTACTGCATAAATGGTTCCGTTGGATTTTTCAAAACGGGCAGTAATGGCTCCATCCGTTTTTTCGGCAACTATCCAGTTGTAGTGGACCAGTCCCTGGCGGATTACTGACGCCAGCTTGTCAGTATCAATAGGGGCTTCAATAGTGTATCCTTTGTATACCGGCTCAAACGCTGCGGTCTGGGCATACAAACCGGACGCACACACAACAAATGCTGCGAGAATAAGAAAAATCATTTTTTTGTTCATTCTTTCCACCTCATAAATTATTGGAATGTTATCACTCTAAATCACAATGGCCCGCCCGTCAAGCTCACCCAGGGAACTGCTGTCAGATGTACCGGTGATCAATGCTGCCGGCAAGCACGCTGATCCGGTCAAGATAGTGGAGCATGGATCTGATTGTCTCAATTGTTTCTATGAATGCCAGGTTTGTCCGGACCGATGTGGCGCCGGATTTTTGGAGCCGCAGCAGTGCGTCCCTTTTGAACCGGATTGAATCGCTTCTGAGTTGTTCTTCCATCCCGGAAAGGGCAGCCGGATCCATGTTATGCACCAGCCCGGCGAGATAGTCCGATACATATCCGGCAATATCATTGGTCATGGCGAGAAGTTCGGTTACCTCCATACTTTCCTCAGCGGAGAAGAATGCGTTTTTCTTCCGGAGCCG
>CAZQEF010000124.1:0-5414 GCA_964592325.1 uncultured Treponema sp.
GCCGGCAAAGTAGACGATTGAATTCGTTTTATATTGAACGGCTTTGGGCATGCTGGATCCTCAATAACGTTATATAACCGAGTATAACACAGGAACTGGCTCTTCGTCCATTTTTTTGATACCATGGAGGGCATATATGATTGATTTACATACCCACACCACCGCATCAGACGGGAGCCTTACCCCGGCGGAACTGGTGCGTTATGCGGTCGGCAAGGGAGTAACCGTGCTCGCGGTGACCGACCATGATTCCGTTTCCGGACTGACGGAAGCCGCCAGGGCCGCGGATGAAACCGGTATCGTTTTCGTTCCAGGAATTGAGCTTGATATTTCATGGACACCGGGTGACTGTCACCTGCTCGGATACGGTGTTGGCCGGAAGAAGTCGGGAATACAGACGCTTCTTGATACGGTGAACCAGAACCGGCGAAAACGCAATGAACTGATAATGGAAGCGTTGCGGGGAAAGGGATTTGATATTGACCTTGAACGCGTAGAAGCCCTTGCCGGGGGTGGGACGGTGGGCCGGCCGCATATCGCGCGGTATTTGACCTCCACGGGGGTCGTAAAGAGTACCCAACAGGCTTTTGACAAATATCTCGCGTCGGGAAGACCCTGTTACGTTCCCCGTGAAAGCATTTCTCTTGAGGAGGGCATTGCCGCCATCACCGGATCGGGTGGCATTCCGGTGCTTGCCCATCCGCTTTCACTCTATGTGTCCTGGAGCCGGCTGGCCGAAATACTCGCCTCGTTCCGGGACAAGGGCGTCCGCGGTCTGGAAGCCTGGCACCCCGGGACGAAGAAGCGTTCCTGCGAGAGACTGGAAGAACTCGCCCGAACGCTTGGCATGTTCGTGACCGCCGGGAGCGATTTTCATGGAGAAGTGCGCACGGACCGCAAAATCGGAAAGACCACAGACGGCCGGGATATCCCGGACCGCTACTATTTTGACGAGCTGTTCCCGGCGCTTTCCTAGAAATCCTGCAAAAAATCCGGAACCGAAACTCCCCATTTTCGCAATGACGCCGCTTCGGCAAGGTGTTCCGCGCTGATCCGCTCTGAACCGGCCATGTCCGCGATAGTCCTTGCCACCTTGAGCACTCCATGGCCGCCACGGCCGGAAACCGCGCCTTCCTTCATTTCACGGGCAAACAGTTCCCGGATATCCGGGGAGAGAGTGCAGAATTCAGCGATTTCTGCCGGATTCAACCGTGCATTAAGCCATTCCATCCCGCTATAGTGATGGTTTCTGTTCCGGTTCCGCTCCCATTGCCGTGAGCGCGCCCGCGCTACAGCCACCCGGAGAGCGGCAGTAGATATGGCGGTAGTACCAGCAGTATTACCGGCGAGTTTACTGGTGGCAGTACTGCCTTCCTCCCCGGATGCTTTCTCTTCGACTCCAGCCGGACAACCGTCGTCTGTGAGACAACTGTCGTCCGTGTTTTTCCCGTCGTTTGCGGTGCGACCGTCGTTTGCGGTGAGTTTGTCCGGTTCGGGATTTTCAACCGCCACCCGCAGATCAATGCGATCCAGCAGGGGCGATCCCAGCTTCCGCCAGTATTTTTCAACCGTATCCGGCGCGCAGGTGCAGATACGGTTTTTTGACGCGTAATTTCCGCAGGGACAGGGGTTCATGGCCATAAGCAGCTGGAATGAAGCCGGGAATCGTGCGCTTTTTCCGGCCCGGCTTACCGTAACGGTTCCGGTTTCAAGAGGAGCGCGGAGGGCCTGGAGTACGGTCGCCTTGAACTGCGCAGCCTCGTCGAGAAAAAGCACTCCGCCATGAGCGAGTGATATTTCTCCGGGTTTGAGAAGCCGTCCTCCGCCGGTAATGCCTTCCAGACTCGCGTTCGGGTGCGGTTCCCGGAAAGGCGGATCGGTCAGGAGCGCGGAACGATTTGTCGGCCACTCGTCAGTTGTTAATCTTTCCCCGCCGGGAAAACCTGCCAGGCTGTGGATACGGGTTGCGGTAACGGCAGTTTCGCTGTCAAGCAGGGGGAGGAGGGCTGGAAACCGGGAGAGTGCGAGTGTTTTACCGCTCCCCGGTGGACCGTAGGCCATGAGATGATGACCGCCTGCCGCCGCGATCTGGAGCGCGCGGACAAGGCGGTTCTGCCCGCGTATTTCGGCGAATTCGGGAACATCCTTTTTCCAGCCCGGAATATATACGCTGCCGTTCTCATGACCGCCGCCGTGTTCTTCCGGAAACCGTGCTTCACGGACAAGAAGACTGGCAAGGGCAAAATAGGCGTCATTCAGCGTGCCTACCCCCGCGGAAACCGCTCCGGCGCAAATTTCTGCCTCGGCGAGGTTTGGCGCGGGTACAATGTAATGGCGTATCCCGCATTCAAGCCCCCGGGATACGGCGGCAAGAACTCCCTTTACCGGTCGTACGATTCCGGACAATTCCAGTTCACCGAGCACCATGACACGAAGGGATGTCTCCCGGCTCGTCATGCCGTTTGCCGCCGAGAGCACGGCAAGCGCGATTGGCAGGTCAAAAGAACTGCCCTCCTTGCGGAGATCCGCCGGGCTCAGGTTGATGAGTATGCGGTCCCGGGGGAATTCAAACCCGGAATTCCGGACAGCGGCACGCATTCGCTCCCGTGCTTCCCTCACCGCACCGTCGGGAAGCCCTACCATGTCTACCGCGGGAATCCCTCTGCGTAAATCGGCCTCCACCTTGATTATCTCACCTTCGTATCCAAAATGGGCAAAACTGACAATATCCATAGCATCCCCCGCGGTACTATATAGGGAGAATTCCTTCCGGTGGCCCAATGTTGACTTATTATTGCAATACATTACTATAATGGGTGTGGAAACAGAGACTATACATCCCGAGCTGGCTTCTCGCCTCGAAAAGGACGGTGTTGAACTGGACCGTCTGTTGCGTTTTCTTGCCGATCTGAATGCAGGAAAATTCGGTGAACAGAAAAGCGGGGGGCCTTATACCGTCCCCGAAATAACTCATCCATCCATACTTGATGTTCCGGCGCTTTCATCCTGGACCATGGGGCTTTCGGCGGCACGGAAAAAGTTTTCCGAGCTTGGTATTCCGGTAACTCCCGAGTCGCTCAGCGGTTCTTCCGGGGGAAATATCACCTTTTCACGATCTGCACTCGAGAAAATCGGTGTATATCTCTATCCGCGAACCGCGTTCGGATTTCTCAACGGCGGAGCTGCGTCCAGCTATGCCGATATCAAAAAGAACAGCGCCCTTTCCGTAGATCTCCTTGACGCTTTTCGGGACAAATTTGACCTGATGGCCGGTCAGTGCCGGGGAAAGCCCAAAGGAATAACACCCGCGTACATGAATGAAGACGGCACCACCGGTTATTCGTTTCAGCTCCTCAAATTCCGCATGCTCCTCGCACACAAGGCACGTTATGCAGCACTTACCGGTTCGGTTCCGAAACTTCTCCTTCCGGCATTTCAGATGACGAGCGTACATACGGACGCGGCGATCGCGCAGGCGATGAAGGACTATGAAAAGGATCCGCTGTTAACCGGTCTCGCGGAAAAAATCGGCTGTGTCCCCATAGATATCCGTACCGGCGTTCAGCCCATGATGGCCGCCATCACGCACTCGTCGGAAGGTTTTCCCCGGCGCATTTTTGACCGGGCGTACGGTAAAACGAATACCGGCCTTCCCATACCCGGCGGACACGGGCAGAATTTCGAAATTCTTGCCCCGATCTACCGTGAACTCAGGGGAAAGGGCATTCGCTACCTCTGGCTCGGCAACATCGACAACATGGGCTATACCATGAATCCGCTCATGCTCGCGGTATTTGCCCTTTCGGGCCGGGAAGCCGCATTTGAAACCGCGTTCCGCACTCCCATGGATATCAAGGGCGGCGTTCTGGTGACCGAAGCCGACGGGCATATGACCTGTGCCGATATAGGACCTGCAATAAAGGCCGAAGACGTGCTTGCGCTTGAAGGTGCGGGCAAAACCATCCTGTTCAACTGCGGAACCGGCCTCTTTGATCTTGAACATCTTGTTCCCCGTCTTGACCTGCTTCCGTACCGGATTCCCCTGAGAATCACCGATCAGGACAAGGATGCCGGATTGTACGCACAGGCTGAACAGATCACCTGGGAGATTATTGGTCTCATGGACGATCCGCTGTTTTTTGCCGTACGTAAAACGGAACGTTTTCTTGCGGCGAAGCTGCTCATGGAAACTCTTTCAACGAGCCTCCCGCGTGAAGCGGCCGGGTTCTCGGAAATTGGGCGGGTTTCTCTCGAGCTTAACCGGGGTTTTGAACAGTTGCTTTCCGGTGAATACCTGCTCGAAAAGAGCGCAGGCCGTTGGAAATACATTGATTAACCGGTATACTCATCCACCAAGGAGCACTCATGTACAACGCTAAGGACGATCGATACGACACCATGCATTACCGCCGTTCGGGGCGGAGTGGCATCCGTCTTCCCGAGCTTTCTCTTGGACTCTGGCATAACTTCGGATCACAGGACGATGCCGAAAAGGCGGAATCGATTGTGCTGCATGCCTTTGACCGGGGAATAACCCATTTTGACCTGGCGAATAATTACGGTCCGCCCCCGGGTTCGGCGGAAAGCTTTTTCGGCCTTATGATGGAAAAACACTTTCGTCCGTACCGCGATGAACTGATAATCTCGAGCAAGGCGGGATACGGGATGTGGCCTGGCCCCTACGGCGATTTCGGGAGCAGAAAATACCTTGTTGCGAGCTGTGACCAGAGCCTGGCACGCATGAAACTTGACTATGTCGACGTTTTTTATCATCACCGGCCCGATCCGGATACGCCGCTCGAAGAGACGATGGGTGCGCTCGACTATATTGTGCGTTCCGGTCGCGCCCTGTACGCAGGCATTTCCAATTACGGCCCCGACGACGCGGTACGCGCCATACGCATACTGCAGGAATTGGGAACCCCCTGTCTTATTTATCAGGGTAACTACTCAATGTTGAACCTGTGGGTTGAGGGCGGTTTGCTGGATGCTCTCGACCGGGAAGGCGTCGGCGGCATCTGGTATTCACCTCTCGCGCAGGGACTTCTGACCGGGCGTTATCTCGACGGAAATATCCCCGCCGGATCCCGCGCGTCACAAAGCGTCTTCCTGAAGCCCGACCGTCTTACTCCGGCGCTTCTTGAAAAACTGAATGCGCTTTCTGATATTGCCACAGAACGAGGGGAAACCCTCTCGCGCCTCGCGATCAAATGGCTGCTCCGCCACAAACAGACAACATCGGTGCTCATCGGCGCAAGTTCGGTTGCCCAGCTCGATGAAAATCTTCTTCAGTAGCCATTAGCCTACCATGCTCATCGAACTGTCTGGCCCCTTTAGCAAACACCGCAAAGCTCTTTACCATGTCACCAAACATTGTATAAGCCCGCAAGTCTCCTTTAAAGTCAATGTCTTTA
>CAZQEF010000125.1:0-5389 GCA_964592325.1 uncultured Treponema sp.
AGAATCATGAACAATGTACGGAAAATATGGGAAAAATGCAACATTCAGGAAAAAATCCCGCTTCTTACGGTGTGTTTTGACGAACCCATGTCCCGTCACACCACGTTCCGGGTTGGCGGTCCTGCCGATCTGTATGCTGAACCCGCTTCTGCGGAAGAACTGGAAGCGTTACTCTCCTGGTGTGTTTCGGAACGTATCCCGGTATGCATTACCGGAGGCGGATCGAATCTTGTTATCGCCGACCGCGGATTCCGGGGCGTCTGTATTTCCCTTGCCTCTTTTCGCTCGATTTCGCTTAACGATGAACGTACTCTCGTTACCGTTGGTGCCGGGTATCCGGTTGACGAACTGGTCAGCTGGTGCGCACAGCGCTCCCTTTCCGGAATTGAACGGTTTGCCGGATTGCCCGGAACGGTGGGAGGCGCAGTGTTCATGAATGCCCGCTGTTATGATCTCTCGGTTTCCGACGTCTTTTCTGGGGCTGAAGTACTGTATTTTCTTGACGGACGGTATACAGTTAAGGAAGAAGGCCGGCTGGAAGAATCGTGGGGATACAAGAAATCTCCCTTTCAGATAACCGCCGGTGATGGTACAGCCCCGGTGGTCCTCTCCGCCGTGTTCCGGGTTTCTTCCGGCGATCAGGATACAATCCGGCAGACCATGGAACAGTGCGTGCGAGACCGCGAACAAAAGGGTCATTTCAGATATCCCTCGGCGGGAAGCATGTTCAAGAACAACCGGGCCTTCGGAAAGAGCTCGGGGCAGATAATAGACGAGGCCGGGCTTCGCGGATATGCCGTGGGTGATGCGCAGGTAGCTCCCTGGCACGGGAATCTGGTGATAAACCGCGGGAATGCCCGGGCGCAGGATATCCGGACACTCGTGGAAGAAGTCCGTGAAACCGTGCTCCGTGAAACGGGTTTTATACTCGAAACCGAGGTTGTTTTTGCCGGTGACTGGCAGTAAAGCGGAGGGGAGAAAGAACGCATGAAAACGAAAAGATTCATTCTGACCGTAATTCTTCTTGCAACCGGTATGGCATTGTTTTCGCGGACTGTCGGGACTGTAGAATACCTAGAAGGGCGGGTCGAGATAGTGCGTGACGGCAGGCCGCTTCGCCGGATTGATATGGGCGCTCAAATAGAAAATCTCGACCAGATTTCAACCGCAGCCGATTCCCTGATAACCATTTCTTTTCTACCCGATACTGAAATAACCGGAACGATAACGGTCAGCGAAAAGTCTTCAACAGTTATCCGCCTGGACCGGCTTTCCGGTACTGCGTCCAACGAACTGTATCTCATGGGCGGATCCGTTGCCGTAAAGGTGAAACGTCTTGGCGGTGCGGACTCGTCTTTCCGGGTGCGGACCCCGTCTTCAGTACTCGGCGTCCGCGGCACCGAGTTCACCGCTGCCGCTTTTTTCGGCAATTCGCTGGTTGCCTGCCGGGAAGGCGAAGTGTATTGCCAGGCTTCCGCGTCCGCCGGTTTGTGGGGCGATCCTTCAAACGGCGTTTCCGCTGTTCCCGGGCGTGTTGTTGAAATACCGGAAACAGGATCCATCAAAACGGGAGTCTTCCCCGACGGGGATTTTTATGAAACATGGGAATCGATGCGGGATCGCTGGCATAGTTTTCATGTTGAGCTGATAAGCGCGGAGCCGGCGCTTTTTATTGACCGTCTTGCTTCCTCATGGGATAAAGGGCGTGATGCGGTGCTCCGGGATGCCGCCGTACTCAGGAAGAATGATACGGCATCGCGCTGGCTTGATATGGCGCGGAATGGAAAGGATCCGGGAAGCCGCAGGGACTGGGTTTCCGAACGCCCGGAAGTCATGAAGGATCTTCTGGCGATGCGCCCCCATCTTGTTCTGGCAACCATTCCCTGGCTTCGCATACAGGAACTCATTCCGGTTCTCCGAAAGGAAGACCAGAACCGTGTCCTTTCGAACGGACAGACGGTCCGCTCCTTTGTGCAGCAGTTTGACCGGGATTCACGGGATTTTGCTTCGGCAATGAATCTGTTTTACGCGCTGGAAAAGCAGTACATGCTGAGAAACGATGGTCTTTCTCCCTTTATGGACTTTTAATTGACATTGTGTTCGGTCAAATCTATACTGGAATTACTGGTGGTGTTCATTGTTACAGCTAGCGTTTGTCAATTTTAGGAAAGGATCCTACATTCTCGTTGAGGGCAAGGCAGAATCCAGCCGCTTCTATATCATCCAGGGCGGTAAAGTTCAGGTGACCAAAAACACTGAAGTTGTTGCCGAGGAAGGCGGCAATGTTCTGGGTCCGGGTGACTTTATCGGTGTTGTTTCGAGCATGTCCGGCCACAGCCAGATAGAAACGGCGATAGCTCTTACCGATGTTACCCTGATTTCCGTCAGCCGTGACCAATATCCCGATCTTATCGAAAAAAATACTCCCGTAGCCATGAAG
The DNA here is from genome assembly GCA_964592325.1 of uncultured Treponema sp. Taxonomy (GTDB): domain Bacteria; phylum Spirochaetota; class Spirochaetia; order Treponematales; family Treponemataceae; genus Teretinema. The sequence goes on from CAZQEF010000125.1 coordinate 2,441, forward strand.
ATAATCTATTCGTTTACAAAGCGGATGCGATATCTTGATGAAGCACTCACCAGAATTACCCTGAAAAAGAATGTTCAAAGCGATATTACCCACCTTTATACCATTGGCGAGTATTACGCGCGGCTTTCAAAATATGAACTGGCAATCTATGCCTATTATCATTACCTGAAGAACGCGCCCAACGGAAAGTATGCGACCGCCGCGCGGGAACGGTTCATGGCGATCAAGGCCATGGGTGCCTCAATAACCGCGGAAATGCTCGAGCCGAAAACAAACGCGATGACCCGCGTCTTCCCCGACGAATCAATGGTTTTCTGCGAATGCCAGCCGGGAACCGAGTTGTACATCATCCAGAAAGGTCAGGTGAAGATAACAAAGATAGTTGATAATAACGAGGTACTCCTTGCCGTGCTCAAGGCAGGTGACATGTTCGGGGAAATGGCGCTGCTCGAGAACAAACCGCGTTCGGCGAGTGCCATAGCCCAGGCCGGAACCCAGCTCCTTGCCGTAAACCGTCAGAACTTCAATCAGATGGTTTCGACACAGCCGCAGCTCATCGCACGGCTCACTACAACCCTTTCTGACCGTATCTGGCTCATGTACAAACAGCTGGCAAATACGGTCATCAGGGATCCGCTGAGCCGGATGTACGACATGCTTCTTATCCAGCTCGAAAAACTGAAAATATCGTTTGACGCGGCAAAATCCTACACCTTCGATTTTGGCCCTACCGAGCTGGCCAATATGTGCGGTATTGCCAAAGAACAGGTGCATCAGGTTGTCGCGGATTTCATGCGTGAACCGATCATCCGTATGGTGGATGATCGTATCATGGTTACCGATCTTTCCGAGCTTGACAAACAGAACGCCTACCGCAGAAAGCTTACGGATCTTGAGCGGTCGAGAAGCGAGCCCCGTTCGATCAACAGCACCGTGCTCTGGTAAGAGCCTTGCGGTCCTCCGGACCGCCGTGCTCTGGTAAGAGCCTTGCGGTCCTCCGGACCGCCGTGCTCTGGTAAGAGCCTTGCGGTTCGGACGAACCGCCGTTATTCAGTTTAACGCGGTTTCTTCCGATACTTTCAATATGAAAAGATGCCCTTTTATCGCGGTGGTTCTGTTGTGTGTCTCTCTGGCACATGCAGAAGAAATGCCCCTTCCCGACACCTATCGTTCCCTGACACTCGGAATGGACGTGGATTCAGTCAAGGAGCAGTTGAAGAAGGACAGCCTGTTTGGCTACCGGGGAGACCGTGATGTTTCTCTTCTGCACTCGGAAAACCGGGTGCTCATTGAAACAGCCGGTCTGTCGTTTATTGGCCGCTCGTGGTTCCAGTTTTATGAGGACCACCTGTATGTCATGATCTTCCGTCTCAATACCGAACGTATCGATTACTATTCAGTGTATACAACCCTGGTGAAAAAATACGGCGAACCTGACAGTCTTGATCCGCGCAGGGCCCTGTGGACCGATGAACGGGTTACCCTGACGCTGGAGAGGCCGCTTACGGTCAAGTATGTGGACAATGTCGTTTTTGCCGGTCTCGTTGAGGCTGATACAACCGGTCGAGCCGCCTCCGATATACTCCGGGAGGAATTCCTCAGTGATTTCTAGAAGGATGATGTTTCTGTTTTCCCTCATTCTGGTTCTGCCCGCGCTTGTCTCCTGCGGGGAAAAAAAGCTTCCGGTTGAACGGCTCTCCTTTATTGCTGCCGACGGCTCCATTGTGGAACTGGATGCTGAAATTGCCGTAACCGAAGCCGAGCAGGCGAAAGGGCTTATGTGGCGCAAAGAACTCGAAGACGGTAACGGTATGCTGTTCTGGTATCAGGCGGATGTCCGCATGCACTTCTGGATGAAAAACACACTGATACCGCTGTCCATCGCCTTTATTGATTCACAGGGAACGATTCGTGAAATATTTGATATGGAGCCGGAGAGCCGCAAGACGGTATCCAGTGCAATATCCATGCGGTATGCGCTTGAAGTTCCTGTCGGATGGTTTGACCGGGTGAATCTCTCACCGGGATGCGTCATGAGTGATGAAAGCCTGAAGCTGATGAAATCTTTAGGGAGGGACTGAAGTTCCCGGCGGAACTTCAGCTATGCACGTTCCAGCATTTCGCGTGCGAGAAGATCGTTTGGATCAATTTCCAGCACTGTTTTAAAAAATCCCTCCGCTTCTTCCCGGTTCCCGGCGCGCAGGGCGACCATGCCCAGATTTGAAATTATCTTGGTATTTTCCGGTTCACGTTCAAGCGCGGCAAGGAGGAATTTTCTGCTTTCCTCCAGATTGCCGAGTTCCATGAGGCAGATGGAGAGTTCGTTGCAGATATCTGTCATACCTTCAGGGGACGCGTTTTCTTCCCCTTCGTCGGTATCAACGGTTATGAGTTCCAGCGCTTTCATGAACGCAACACGGCCGTCTTCCCATCTTTCAAGGCGCCTGAGTGCCCATCCGAGGAGAAACCAGGCGTTCCAGACGCCGGGATGACTTTCCATGAAAAGACGAATTTTCTCAAGTGCTTCTTCCTCGTTCCCCATGATGATGCTGTCATAGGCGGCCTTGAACAGGTCATCATCCAGATTGCGTGATGAAATGGTTTCGATAATCGCCGCGGCCTTATCCTTGCGGAACCGGGCCGTTTCTGTATCCGCGTTTTCCAGTTCAAGGTATGCTTCGAGAGCTTCTTTGGCTTTACGGAAGTTCTTTTGTTTGAGGTAAAAATATCCGGCATTAAAGAAAGCATCCGGGACAGGCGGCTCTGCGGTCATGGCAAGACGGTACTGTTCAAAAGCCAGAGCGTCGTAGGCTTCCGCGTCCTCTTCCAGACCGCTTTTCCGCAGGGAATCCGACCGTTCATCATAGAGAAGGGCAAGATTAAGCGTGGTCAGCCGGTCTTCCGGATCGAGTCCCTGCAGGGAGAGGAATATTTCTTCGGCAAGCTCAA
>CAZQEF010000126.1:0-5354 GCA_964592325.1 uncultured Treponema sp.
TTTGAAGCTTTCTGAAAAGGGAACAAAGCCCTGTCTGGCAGTTGTCCTTGTCGGAGAGGATCCTGCTTCCGTTTCGTATGTATCAGGCAAGGAAAGGGCCCTCAGGGAAGTCGGCATGATCGATCGTACCATTCGCCTCCCGGCAGAGACGGGAGAAAAAGAACTGCTTGATCTGGTTCATACGCTCAATAAGGATAACACGGTACACGGGATTCTTGTTCAGCTTCCCCTTCCGAAACATATCAATGAACAGCTGGTTATCATGGCCATTGATCCCGCAAAGGATGTGGACGGATTCCATCCGGTCAATCTGGGAAACATGCTCATTGAACGCGAATGCTTTCTGCCCTGTACGCCGCATGGAGTTCTCGTACTCCTGCGGGAAACGGGTGTTGAAACGGCCGGAGCCCATGCGGTTGTTGTTGGACGGTCGAATATTGTCGGGAAACCACTTTCCGTACTGCTTGCCCGCCGGGATTACAATGCAACGGTAACCGTTTGCCACACCAAAACCCGCGATCTGGGCGCCATGACCCGCCAGGCAGACATACTCATTGCCGCCGCGGGGAGTCCGCGCATGATTACTGCGGACATGATCAAACCCGGAGCGGTGGTCATTGATGTGGGTGTTAACCGTGTCTCCGATGAAAACGCGAAACGGGGATACCGGCTCGTTGGTGATGTTGATTTTGATGCTGCCTGCGAAGTTGCCTCTGCCATAACTCCCGTTCCCCGCGGTGTCGGTCCCATGACCATCGCCATGCTCATGGAAAATACCCTCGAAGCTGCCGAGAGGACTGTCCGGCAGCAGTAAGGAATTTTCGGAGAAGACTGTTTTGGTTGATATTCAAAGCGAACACGACGACCGCGACATACCGCTCAAGAAAGTGGGCATCAAGGGGTTGCGGTATCCGGTCCATGTACTGGACCGTGATCATTCCGTTCAACATACCACTGCCGAAGTAAGCCTGTATGTGAATCTCCCGCATCATTTCAAGGGTACGCACATGAGCCGGTTTATCGAGGTTTTTCACGAGCACCGTGAACGGCTTTCCATGCCGCACTTTCTGAATATGCTCGAGGAAATTCGCCGTTCGCTTGAAGCGCCCCGCGCTTTTGGTGAACTCGTTTTTCCCTATTTTATGGAAAAGAAGGCGCCGGTTTCCGGTCAGCCCTCCCTGATGTCCTATGACTGTTCCTTTGAAGGATCTGTTTCAGAATCGGACGGGAATCTCTTTTTCGTTTCAGTTGCCGTGCCGGTTCAAACCGTCTGCCCGTGTTCACGGGCAATAAGCGCCTATGGCGCGCATAACCAGCGGGGTATTGTCCGGGTCAAGGTGCAGCTCGGCCCCTTTTTCTGGATGGAAGACCTTATCTCGCTTGTTGAAAACTGCGCGTCCAGCGCGGTATATTCGCTGCTCAAGCGTGACGATGAAAAATATGTTACCGAACACGGGTATGACAATCCCAAATTCGTTGAGGATCTGGTTCGGGATGTGATTCTTGCCATACCGCAGCTTGGTGAATTCCCCTGGTACAGCGTTGAGGCAGAGAATCATGAAAGCATCCATAACCACAACGCTTTTGCCTCTGCCGAGGTTTCGAACAGCGGTAACGGCATGCTAACCCATTACGAGGATGATCACCGACGATGACTTTCTTTATTGAAACGTACGGCTGCCAGATGAATCACGCGGAATCAGCATCAGTTTCCGGATTGCTGCTTTCGCGGGGCTGGAATGAAAGCCCTGATGGCGATTGTGCCGATCTCGTGATAATAAATACCTGTTCTGTCCGCATTACGGCTGAAACACGCGCTGCCGGCCGCATCGCTCACTATGCCGCGCTCAGGAAAAAAAAACCGCTCCGCCTTGTGGTCATGGGCTGTATGGCCGAACGTCTGAAAGATTCTTTTCACACGCAGTTCCCCGCGGTTGACTATGCGGTGGGCATGTTTGAACGCGATACTTTTTCTGATCTCTTCAAGGCTCTTGAGGATGGCGTCCCCTATGTGCCGGTGGATGAGAAACCGGTAAACGGGTATCACTTCGCGGCAACATCCCTCGAGAAAGGGGCTTTTCAGTCATTTGTACCCATCATGAACGGATGTAACAACTTTTGTTCGTACTGCATTGTGCCCTATGTCCGGGGAAGGGAAGTGTCACGGAGCATGCAGGAGATACTTGCTGAACTGGACATACTTGCTGACCGGGGAGTTCGGGAGATCACGTTACTCGGACAGAATGTCAACTCGTACCGGTATACAGATCCCGAAACCGGACGTTGTCTTGATTTCCCGGCGCTTCTTGAACGGATTGTGCGGAAGATCGAAGAACGGGACGTTATCCAGTGGGTCCGGTTTACTTCAAGTCATCCCAAGGATTTTTCTGACGAACTGATTGATGTGATTGCCAGAGAGAAGGCTTTGTGCAAGATGATTCACCTGCCGGTCCAGAACGGATCTGATCACATGCTCCGGGCAATGAACCGGAAGTATACCCGTGAAGAATACTTATCTCTTGTGGAACGCATTCGGGCCCGCATTCCCGGGGCAACCCTTTCAACGGACATTCTCGTCGGCTTTCCCGGAGAGACCGAAGAAGATGTTGAAGAAACTCTCTCGCTCATAAAGACCGTTTCCTATGACGCCGCCTTCATGTATCACTATAATCCCCGGGAAGGGACGGCGGCGTATGATTTTCCGAACCGGATTCCGGATGCGGTGAAAAAGGAACGGCTTGCGCGGATTATAGAACTCCAGCACCGGATGGGCCGGGAGCGTATGCGGACCCGGGTTGGAACTGAAGTCCGGGTTCTCGTAGAGTCCCCTTCACGAAATAACCCCGAAGAGTTGTTCGGACACACTGAACTTGGAGACATGGTGGTGTTTTCAGGAAAACAGGACCCGGCTCTTGTCGGGCATTTCGTCACATGCCGTTTGACCGGCTTGCGCGGAAGAACGTTCCGTGCGAGAATACTCGAAAACGGAGGTCCAGAATGCCCTTCAAACTGATTGGATTTCTCATCGTACTGCTTGTCGCGATATTTTTTATCGGTTTCAATCTTGATAACCGCTGTGATGTATCTGTAGTGCTTCATACATTTGAAGACGTTCCGATTGTCCTCAGCCTTCTTGCGGCCTATGTCCTTGGCAGTTTCAGCGTTATCCCGTTTTTACTCGGTCGACGCAGGAAAAAGAATTCTGCTGTGAAAAAAGAGACCGGCAAGAATGAAATGAAGCAGAAGGAACACAAGAAAGATAGAGCACAACAGTCAGATTCAAAGAATACCTTCGGAACCCTATGACGATCCGCGGCTTTTTTTCCGTCGTCATGATTGTTTCATTCCTTTCCTTCCCTGTCCATGCCATCTCGCTGGAAATACAGAGGCTGGTAGGCCAGGCTTTTTCCGAAAAAAATACTGATGACATGGAACTTGCGCTCAAGGCGGCATCAGAACGGGCAAAAGACCCTGCAGACAGGAAGTACGTGTATACCGCGCAAGCCTCCCTGAACGAGCGGCTGGGGAATCCCGCTGTTGCCGGCCGGCAGTACCGCGAAGCGGCATTGGCAATTCCCGGCAAGCGGGACGATTCGCTCTATCTTGATGCCGTCAGATGCGCGCTTGCCTCACATGAAGTAGAACAGGCAGGAGAAATGGCCCGTGAAGTGCTTCTTTCCTCATTTGATGAATCCGTTCTCATCCGGGCACGGGTGTATTCTGCCTGGATACAGCTTGCATCCGGAGAACGTGACGCTGCTCTTGATATGATCCGCTCCTATGCGGCAAATAATCAGTTTGAATCCTATGCGCCGGCTCTTTTATTCACCCTGTGGTGGGTTACCGGCGATAAAGAGGTCGCTCAAGCCATTCAGAAGCGGTATCCTGCAGCTCCGGAATCTGCCGCTGTTCGCGGCGAATTTTCTGCCGGATCGTCTCCGTTCTGGTATCTCATGAGCCGTGACGGGTTAGTGTCATTTACCCCTGATGAGCGGGTGACCGCGCAAAATGAGCAGGAATCCCCTGTGCCGGATGCGGCAGGGGAACAAATGCCGCATGATTCCGGAACCGCGCCGTCTTCCGCCGGGACCGCCGCAGGAAGCACCTGGCAGCAGACCGGATTCTTCAGAAACAGGGAAAATGCCGAAAGCATGGCGACTGTTCTCCGGCAGCGCGGTTTTTCACCAATTGTCCGCGAAGAAGCCCGGCCGAGCGGAACTGTATATTTCGCGGTTCTTGTTCCGGATGATGGAAAGACTGCCGAACGCCTCAGGGATGAGGGCTTTGAGAGTTATACGGTTCGCGATTAATTTCCGGGTGTAAACTCCAGCGGAGTGGTTCCGGTGGAGCGGATTCCATCGATTGACAGGCGGACTTCGGCCAGAGTGATTTTTCTTTCGGCCGGCAGCGCTTCTTCATCGTGTATGGTGACAACAAAGAACGTGGTGTTTGAATCCTCCGGATCACGTCTGAGCTGAAGAATCATTTGATCACGGATAACCATGAGCGCATAGTGTCCGGACTCGGTTCCTCCGCGTGAATTAAACCGATAGGTTTGGCCACTGAAGGAAATACTCTGGCCGTCGGTGGAATTCCACGTTTTTTCCTTATTAATCAGTATTTCGCGGTAACGGGCAATCGTTGCCGCTTCAGTGTCGGATCCGGAGCCGGAAGAGCCCATTTTCCGGTAAATTCCGTCCCAGTCCGATGCGACGCCAATTTTGAGTTTCACATCTTCAAGAACCTTGATCTTTATCTCGTCGATTCCCGTCAGTTCAATATCCATCATGCGTCTGATGCTTGAAATGGATTTGTTCCTGGTTGTCAGATACGCACCATATCTCCTGGGCGCACCGGAATCGCGGATAAATACTTCCTGAACCGCACTGCTGTGAAAGGTAATCTCCCTGGTTTGCGTATCAAAAAAGAGGTATCTGGCTCCCTGTCGGGCAGTTGGTGCCGGCATGTACCAGAGTCCGGAAAGAAATTCTTCAAATGCTTCCAGGGTTGCTCCCTGAAGCTGGCTGACCAGACGGCTTTCAAGGCGTTTCCCTGTTATCTTGGACTCGGAGACCTGTTCATAATGCTTTTTTCGCCGGTTCCACTGATATATACGTTCAATCTGGTTGAGCGTATCAGGTGACTGGGGGTCCGAATTATAGGTGTGTATGGGATAGCTTTCCCCTGAAGTAACGCCGCGGTTATATGCATCGGAGCGGGCAATCTCCCTGATGGTAATGGGACCGTCTGATTGCAGATCTGCGATGGTTACCAGTGTTGTTGTCCCCCGTCGGTCGGTATCCGGCAGATATACAGACAATACGTGATTGTTTTCGCTGGTCATTCCCGACACG
>CAZQEF010000127.1:0-5347 GCA_964592325.1 uncultured Treponema sp.
AAAAGGATTTTTCGTATATAGTATCTGTAGACGGCGGCGTAAACTGTGAAACGTTGCCGCTGGTTCTTGATGCCGGAACTGATCTTGTCGTATCCGGCTCGGCTTTTTTTACCGGAGAACTTGACTGTTAAACAGAATTCAGCAATGGACGGGTATGGAGAGGTGACATGAAAAAAACGGGTATTGTTTTACTGCTGCTCGCCGCACTTTCACTGTATGCTCAGGACCCCCTCATGGCGGGCCTCGATGCCTATGCAAAGTCTGACTGGTCTACGGCAACATTGTCGTTCCGTCGTGCGGTATCACTTCCCGGCTCAGGGTCGGAACCCTGGTACTGGCTCATCATGTCCGAGCTTGCTTCCGGTGATTATCAGACGTCCCTTGCGGATATCGGGCGTTTTACCCGTTCATTTCCCGATGACGCACGTATACCGGACATAACCTATCAGGAAGGACGTGTTCAATATCTGCTCGGATACCATGAGTATTCAATACAGACACTGTACCGGTTTGTATCCCGCTGGCCGGATCATGAAATGGTTCCCTCGGCGTACTACTGGATCGGAGAGAACCTTTTTTCTGTCGGCAGGTTTGATGAAGCGCGGAGTGTGTTTTCACTGGTGCTGAATACCTGGCCGCAAGCCATAAAACGTGATGCCGCTTCGTACCGGATTGCGCTCATAAAACAAAACACAAAAGAAGACGAGCTTTTAAAACTGTTGAAAATGAGTCATGAAGAGTCCCTGAGGGTGATAGAGGATTATCAGCGGCGTGAGCGGACGTATGAACAGGCCATAACGGCATACCAGAAGCGTATTTCGGACATGATCAAGGATACCCGGACGGGAGAGCTTGAAGGGACGCTCGATGACGAGAAAACCAGAAACGCGCAACTCATGGACAAGATATCCGAACTCGAACTGCGAAATGCCGAGCTGTCAGCGGCGCTTGCAGCCGGCGGTTCAGCGATTCCGCAGGAAACAGAACAAGAGACCGGCTCTGAGGACGGCAAGGAAGCCAGGCGCCGGGCTCTTGAGGAATTACGTAACAAAGCAAAGTCATTACAGATACTGTATGACCAGATTCTTGAGGGAGAAAACCAATGAACAAGGTCTTTCGGGCAGGTCTTTTTCTGGTACTGCTTCTTTGCAGTATGATGGTGTTACATGCCGAACAGGTGGAATTGACCGGGGGAAATCTCAAGCTGGTTGTTCATCCCGGTGCCGGGGCATTCTGTGTATACCATATTTCGGATACCGGCAAGAATCGCTATGAACCCCTGTTTGAAGACAGAAATTATGGCAGCACTTCATGGTTTTCAATACAGTCAAACGGGCGGGTTTTCAAGCTTGTCCCGAGAAACAGCCACTCGGTGGAAGTAGTCCGGACAGAACAGGGTGTTATGCTTCAGTTTGTCCTGACCGACGATTTTTATGTTGAACAGGAATTCCGTCTCGTTGATACCGAAAGACGGGGGTTCCCCACGGCGGTATCCATGGAACTCAGGATAGAAAACACGTCAGGAAAAGAAGGATCATTTGCAGCCAAGGCTCTGTTTGATACCATGCTCGGTGAAAACCGGGGCATACATTTCCTTTCCGACACGCGGAGCCGCATTTCGCAGGAAACGCGGATACTCACCGATACGGACCGCGACTCGCTGCTGATATCAAGCAATGATCGTCAGTCGATTGTTTTTCATATTAATGATCGAAATGTAACGGTTCCTGAAGCAGTGTATATTGCAAACTGGGAGCGCCTCAATACGCTTAACTGGCTGCCGGACTACATTCCCGGACGCAATTTCAATACGCTGTATTCGGTGCAGGATTCGGCCGTGCTCTTTGTGTGGCCGGAAAAGAAGATTGCAGACAAACAGTTGTATACCATACGTATGCTTTTTGGTCCGTATGTCATCAAGGACGTGATTTCCCGGCCAGCCGTAACGGCACAATCGGACAGTGCCGTTGAAGCGCATATACCGGAAAAACCGGTTAATGCAAACATCCTGGAATTGTACCCGGAATTGTCTGTACAACCAAAGACGGAAGACGAACGTATCGCGCTGATTGAATGGATATTGGGACGGATCGGAGAAATTGAGGTTGATCCCTCTGTTGCTACCGACGACGAACTTGACTATCTGAATCGAACCCTTGATACCCTGCTGGAGAAAAGGATACCTGAATAACTGATGCCACTGACAGTTCTTGAGCGCGCCAAGCGGGCCTTTTACCGCAAAAAGTACAACGACGTCATTACTCTTCTTGAACCGAATACCATACAGTTCAGGGAATCGTTTACGTTTTACCTGTATCTCGGTATGGCATGTCTGCATACCGGCGACATTGGCGGAGCCACCACGTACTTTCAGCGTGCGCGTCAAATCAAGATGCGTGACCCCGAACTTCTTGCGGCACAGGCGGCACTGCATTTGAGAAGGGGAGATACGAACCAGGCTGTCGAGTACTATCTTGAAGCGCTCGAATACGCGCCCTCGCACCGGCTGGCACGCAAATCCCTCGATTTTATCCGGAAAAACAGTGATCCTGAAGTGATATCGGCACTTGTGGAGACGGGCAAAATCTCCCGGTTTTATCCGCGCATCAAGCGGCCGCTCACCATTGGCCGGTTCGTCGCGAAGATGATTCCGGCCGCGCTTGTTGTGCTTGCCGCCGTTCTGTTGTACCGCGGAATGGCTGTTAAACCTGGAGAGCAGCGTGCCGACCTTACGGCTCTTCAGCTTGATTCCGGAGACCGCAAAGATGCCATAGCCATGAGCGGTTCATACCGGTACGTACTGACCGAAAAGGAAATATTTGGCGGGTTTGAGAAGGCCCAGCGTTTTTTCCAGACATATCATGATAACGCGGCGCAGGTTGAAATAAACCGGCTGCTCAATTCGAATGCCTCTGCTGCCATAAAGCGCAAATCGCACGAACTGATGGGCTATCTTGCCAAACAGGGTTTTGACACCATTCAGGACCGGTACACATACCAGGAAGTCTCGGAGGAACCCTGGCTGTACCTCGACTGCTGGGTCGTCTGGAAAGGCATGGCGACCAACGTGGTTTCCACGGAGAATGCGATGGTTTTTGACCTGTTGGTGGGATATGACACACGAAATGTGCTTGAAGGGATTGTGCCGGTACGATTCCGGAAGGTTCTTGATGTAAATCCCGAAAAGCCGCTTGAAGTGCTTGGTCAGGTCGTTTTTGAAGATAACCGGATCATTCTTTCCGGCTCGGCAATACACCAGAGCGGGCGTCCTGCGGAATGACATGAGCACCGATTCTTTCGGGATTCTTGCGCCCTTCCTTTCGCCTTCTTCGAACGGCTGTGAGAAGGGCCAGTTCGCGCGACGTCCTTTTTTGTGCCTCATTCCTGAAAAATCATAATAAATATAGTGCTTTTTTTCTCCATATCTTGACGGGAAAATGTGTTGCATGGTATCAATTCTGCAGTATACTTGGTACATTAGACATATTGGAAATGATTACAGGAGATTTTGTATGAAAAAGAGAGGTATCGTACTTCTTTCATGTGTGGCGATTCTTGTTTCACTGGTTGCATGCGCTTCAAAGGACAAAGACGCCTCCGCGCTCAACCTGATGAAGAAGGGAACCCTGTCCGTAGGTGTGGAAATCGGGTATCCCCCCTTTGAGGATTTTGCCAATGACGGCGTAACTCCGGTCGGATATGATATTGATTTCGCGAAAGCGTTGGGCGAAAAGCTCGGTCTTGAGGTTGTGTTCATCAACACCGCCTGGGACGGAATTTTTCAGGGTATCGGCGTAAACTACGATGTGGTAATTTCCGCGGTTACCATTACCGACGAACGCAAACAGACCATGATTTTCTCCGAGCCTTACATTGACAACTATCAGGCCGTAGTGGTCCGGAAGGATTCCGACAAGGCGATCAACAGTTTCCTTGACCTCGACGGATTCGCACTCGCGGTCCAGAAGGAAACCACGTCCGACATCCTCATTTCCGACTATATTTCCACGGGATCGCTCAACTGTACACTCGCACAGAACGAGAAGGTGATTACCTGTTTTACCCAGCTGGACAACAAGGAGATCGACGCGGTTGTTGTTGACTCGACTGTTGCTGACGGACAGGTTGGCAAGAATCCGGACAAGTACAAGATCGTCTATCTTGACAAGAGCGAAGCCGAACAGTTCGGTGTCGCCATCAAGAAGGACAATGTCGCGCTTCAGGCTGCGATCAACAAGGCAATCGCCGCGTTGAAAGAGGAAGGTTTTTTCAAGGAAAATATCGAGTACTGGTTCGGTTCCTGAAGCGATTATAGATGAAAAGCATTTTTTCAAGAATCGTCCCGTTCAGGGAATGGAAACAGTCTTCAAAGACGACTGCCATCATCATGATGGCAGTTGTTTTGTCGTTTATTGTGCTGTCCATTATCAATGTGTCGGAATCCGACATGATGGATGCCGCTTCCGCGGAAGTACGGCAGTTGATCGAGGACGAAAAGGACCTTTCGCGAAAGCGTCTTACCATTACCTACAATGATCTGCACGTGATCAGTTTTATTTCCTTTTCCACGTCCGGCGCCCAGTCGGTCCAGGAATCATGGGTCGGTTTTGCCGGTACCGTATTTCACGCCGATGAGGGTATGGGCAGGTTCGTGGGCCAGATGGTGAATTACACCTACCGGATGCTCGGCCTCCGGCAAAACCTGTTGCACGGGGTAAAGCTCACGCTCCTTTTGACCACGCTGTCCATGCTTGTCGGATTCGTGTTCAGTATTTTTCTCGCGTTGGGCAAGATATCGACCAATGCGTTAATAAGCAAGATTTCGCGTGCGTACATTTTCTTTTTTCGCGGCACACCGCTTTTGATTCAATTGTTTGTTGTGTATTTTTCCCTCCCGGGCATTTTCGGGTTTTCATGGCGCAGCCTCTTTGATACGGCCGATCCTGAATCGGTGTACAAGGGCGCGTTTCTTGCAGCCCTCATAGCCTTTTCGCTGAATGCTGCCGCCTATTGCGCGGAAATCGTGCGGGCGGCCATCGAATCAATCGACCACGGGCAGCATGAAGCGGCAAAGGCGCTCGGTCTCGGGTACGGTCAGACCATGGCGCACATCATCATTCCGCAGGCGACCAGGCGCATGATACCGCCGCTCTGCAACGAGTTCATCATGATGATCAAGGACGTGTCGCTCGTGTTCGCAATTTCGCTCATGGACATCACGACCATTTCAAAGACAATCATGACCAGCGAGGGAAGCTATCTGGTATTCCTGCCGGCTCTGGTCATTTATCTTGTCGTAACGGCGATTTTTACCTGGTTGTTCGGAAAGGTGGAAAAGAGGTTGTCG